>JAGQND010000001.1 GCA_020428265.1 Candidatus Saccharimonadota bacterium
GGTTCTGTATTTTTTGAACGTTATCGTTGTCTAGCTTTATTATTTTTGAGTTTGTTGTAGTTACATCAACAATTTTGACAGACTGATTACCAAGAATCTGCTTGGTTACGAGGTCCTGGAGCCCTAGACCGAAAGATAGCAGGAAGAAAATTGACCCAATGCCCACTACTACTCCGGACAAAGTAAGGAGCGTACGTAGTTTTTTGGTAATGAGGTTGCGCCAAGCAAGGTGGAATAAAATCCTATTATGAATTGCTGAGTATTTACGCGTTGGTAATATTTTTATAACTGATTTAAGCTTCTCACGCACTCGTTTGTACCTCCGTTAGTGCATCTATGCGATTTTTTAGGTCGCGCATCATTTTGTTAGTTGTCTCACGAATTTGTCCTGATTGCATTTCCTCGACGTTTCCATCGACGATGTGAATTAGCTTTTCGGCATATGGTAGATATTCCATGTTGTGAGTGACTAATATAACCGTACGACAGCTATCGATATTGCACGACTGCAAAAGTCCCATTATGAAGCCACCGTTTTTGCTGTCGAGGGCGCCAGTGGGTTCGTCGGCGATTAAAAACGCTGGGTCATTAACCAGTGCACGGGCTACGGCAACGCGCTGTTGCTCACCACCAGACAATAGAAATGGTAGTTTTTTGGCATAGGTTTGCATGCCAACTGTTTCGAGAGCCTCGCGGGCCTTCTTTTCGGCAGCCGCGCGTGTGTATCCAAAAAAATACAGTGGCATACATACGTTTTCCAGAACAGTAAGGCTTTTAATCCAGTAGTTAGATTGATATACGAAACCTAGTTCATTGGCACGAAAAGCCGCTAGTTCGTCTGGGGATAGGTCATAGAGGTTTTGGCCTTTAAAAGTCATCTTGCCGTTGGTTGGTTTTTGGAGTCCACTAAGAACATTCAATAGTGTTGATTTACCACTACCAGACGCACCGTAAATTATATTGAAAGTCTGCTCATTGACTGTAAAGGACGCGTCTTTAAGCGGGGTAGCAGTCTCGTCACCGGCAACGAACGACACTTCGATATTTGAAGCTGTGATAAGTGGTTTGGATTTATCTCCTTTAGTTGGTTTCATGTTTAGAATCCAAAAATTCCTTTTAGTGTGTTGAATATTACGGTTAGAATACTATCTGAAGCACGTCCGATGATTGCTGATTGTGATTCGCCTGTACCAGCGTTTAGGGTCTTATCACGGCTGATAGGTTGAACGCTATACACCTTGCTGGTGGGTAGGTCGGAAATAATCACAACGTGCTCAGTGCTTAGTCCAGTGTCTTCGGCGGATTTGTTAGGGAAGACTGTTATGTTTGAACCTTCCCCATAGGCAACCTGACTAGTTGCGGGCTCGTCGGTGTGCCAGCTCACGACTATTTGACCACGAGCCTCGGCGCCAACGCCACGAATGGTTGGTTCGACGGTTATTTCAGTTATAATTGGTGGTCGTGTGTCGAGCGCGGTGTGGAATGATTGGGTATCTGACGTCGCTAGGTTTCCCTCGCCGTCACGTGACTGTGCGATTAGGTTATACTGGCTGTCATCTTCTAGTCCACGGATGGTTATAACGTGGTGCGTTTCTAGGTCTGATTTTGATGAATCTACAAAACTTGAACCAACTTTGCCGTAACTAACGACTGATGTGGACGGAACGTTTGTGTCCCACGATACTTCTTGGGTACTAGTCGGCTCGCCGATTACGGGCTGGAATTTGAGATTGCTGATATGTGGACGGGCAGGGGTAGAGAATGAGAATATATTACCGTCATATTTATTACCGTCGACATCGTAGGAAATTAACTTATAGAAGTACTTAGTGCCATCGTCAAGACCTGGCAGGTCGATTGAATAGGTTGATTCTGACAGGGCTGTGTTTACGGACTGGATGCCACCAAACGCCTCTGACTTTCCGAATAACAAATCGATTTTAGATGCGTTCGATGACGTGAATTTAACTGTCGCACCATTTAGTGTTATGCGTGGAGTGGTGACTTCCTTGAGTGTTGGTGCGGGTGCGGTAGTAAAGGTGTATTCCTGGCTGGTTCCAGTATTGCCGTCTTCGTCGGTCCATTTCGCCACGTAGTAATATGTAGTGCCAGCTGCAAGGTTATCTAGGTCTATGACATGGGAACTAACTTGGTTAGAGTTGCCTACCTCTGATGCCGCGTAGTGTCCACTTGTTGTTCCTAGTGCTATTTTTGAGTCGCTACTTCGATCGGTACTCCATGATAGGGTGGCTTTTTTGGTGGTGACGTTGCTAACGGCAGGCTCTGCGACCATGAGGGCAGGCGATGTGAATTTACCAGTTGGGAATCCGTGAACAATAGTGCTGTCTGCGCTACAATTGTTGGTGTTGTCGCAGGCTTTTACGCGGTAATAGTATACCTGCTGCGATAAGTTTGCATCAATATACGTGGTACTGCTACTACTCCCCACAAATGCCCAGCCTGTAGTGCCGTCGAGCGATCGCTCTAATTTATAGCTAGCTATACCACCGCCTATGTCATCGGGCTGCTCCCAGGTCAGTGCTAGTCGCCAGTTGTTGGTTGACTTTACAGATACGTCTACTACGTCAGTGTTTTTAGGTATGCCAGGTGCTGTTGTGTTGGCAGAGAACGCAACTGAAGCGAAGCTGCTGTAGTTGATGTTATTTGATTCATCTTTGGCTACTAGATACAGAACATTCACACCGTGCTGTGTGGCGTATGGGCCAGACGGGAGGTTGGTCGCACCAGCGCTAGTGTAATTGCAAGTGCCTTCGCTCGGTAGGGTGTTTACAGTGTAGCAGTATGTCAGATTTGCGGCATCACCCACAAACGAAGCGGGGCGTGACCAGGAAAATCCAAATGAATTGGCGGTGTTTACTGCAGGGCTTACCGATAGGCTTTGTGGTTCCGACGGTGAGCCGTTGGTGTTGATTTTTAGGACGGCTGTAGCGAGAGTTGAGCTTACGTTGCCAGCGTTATCCCAGGTACGGAAGTAAATATTATTTATTCCTTCCTGTAAGTTGTCGAAGTCAGGACTTGGAATCATGGTGTAGTTGCCACTGTTTGGTAGGAGGTCTGACATGCTGCCAGTGCCGTCGTGCGAAGCACCGTACCATGTTCCGCCAGAGCCTATTTTGTATTGCAAGCCGGCTAGCCCTGACTGGGCGTCACTTGGTGCACTAGGCCCAGACGTTAGCCAAGTGAGGGTAGCGGCTTTGTTTTTAATGAAACCTGAAGGTGCGGTAATGAACGCTGGGTTTTCTGGTGGGGTGTTGTCGAACTTGAAGCTGAATTGAGCTGTGGTTGCGCCTACGTTTCCGGCGTTATCAATAGCCGCAATGCGTAGGTAATAAGTGCTATTACTTGTTGCAAGTGGGGTAGACAGTAAGCCGCTTTGTGATAGGTCTAGTTCGGTACCGCTGACTATAAACTGACAATGATTGCCAGTTGGCACTGGCGAGGTTCCTAGAAGACCTTTCGTTGTGGTTACGTCGGCTGTGTTGTCGGTACCTAGGTATGCGCAGTAAGAGTTCACTCCAGACTCGCTATCTGTACCTGCAGTCCATGTGAAATCAGGGGATCCGCCGTTAGTCCAGCTGCCATTAGCAACACTACTGCCGCTTTTGGCTTTAAACATTTGAATGGAGCTTGGCGGCGTGGCAGGCGGCGTGGTGTCGGCAGTAGATGTGACGGAAACACTAGTGAGTTCGACTAATTGGTTGCCGTCGCCAGTAAGTACGGCCTGCCATTTGAGACCGCTGAAAGTTACCGGTAGGGTGGCGATGTGTGCGTTGATATCGGCGGTGTTGTTTGAGTGGGTTATGTCGGTAGATTCTGCCCAGGTTGTGCCATTCCAATATAGCCATTTAGTTCCGTCATCAACTGAGAACCGGTAAGTTATACTACCGCCATTGGTGTTTTCGATGGGGCTAAATGTTTTCCATTGCCATGCGTGTGTTGCCGGGAGGGCTGTGTTTAAGGTTAGTGTGCGTGAGCCGATGTAATATGGTTTCGTAGTTAGGTCGCTTCGGGCAACATCACTAACACGTACCTCATCTAAGAGTCCATCAAACACACCAGGGGCCTTGCCGGCCTCGCGACCACCATAAGATGTACCGATTAGCAGCGGACGATTACCGTCTGGTATGGTTATGGATTTATTGACTTGGTTGTTCTGGACGCCGTCGATGAAAAGCTTAGCGGTAGTGCCGTTGTATGTAGCGGCTATGTGGTGCCAGTTAGTGTCGAAGCTTGACTGTGCTGACTCAAGATAGAGGTTGTCACCCCAGGACCAGATACGATTATCAGCATTTGCGGTAAGCCCTGTGCCGACGTATAGCCTGCCCTTATATGGACTGAACGCGGCTACTTCTTCAATTGCTGAAGTCCAACCACCATTCATGCCGTTACCACCAATTTGCTCCCATGTGCCGTTGTGGTATCGCCACACGTCACCGTAGCCGGTTGCACTACCCAGGCCAGCATAGAGGTCACCGTTATAAACTGCCATGGTTTTGACACGATTACGACTGGTTGCTGGCCAGCTGGAATTAACTCCGTCACCACCTATCTGTACCCAATTTGTGCCGTTATATTCCCACACGTTAGCGGCACCTAGCGCAGTACCTAGCCCAGCATAGAGCTTTCCATTATATGGAGTTAAACTCTCAACTGTAGCTGCTAACCCTGAGGCCCAACTACCCCTAATTCCATTACCTGCAATTTGCGTCCAGCTCGTGCCGTTATATTCCCACACCAGACTGTCGTTGAGTGAATCACCTAAGCCTGCGTAGAGCTTGCCGTTTAAAATTGCCATGGACCGTACGGTTTCTAGACTACCTGCAACGTTGTTCCAGCTACCTTTTATGCTTGCGCCACCTGCAATTTGCGTCCAGCTCGTGCCGTTATATTGCCAAACTTCACCAGCGCGTGTTCCGGTTCCCAAACCAGCGTACAGATAATTAGAATCTGCGGCCATAGACACAACCGTTCCGTATCTGTTAGCAATAAATGGCCAGCTGTTGTTGAGTCCAGCGCCACCTATTTTTGACCACGTAGATCCATCCCACTTCCACACCTCAGCGTCATTATTTGTGGTGTTCTGCGTGGTACCAAGACCAACATATAAATTACCACCGTAGCTAGCCATACTATACACGCCTTCGTATTTGTCGGCTTGCCAGCTGTTTTTGTATCCAAATCCGCCAATTAACTGCCACGACGAACCGTCGAATCTAAACACTCCAGCGTCGCCCACCGTGTTGCCCATGCCGGCATATAGGTAGCCGCCCTGCGCCTGCATAACTTGAACTTCCTCGAACCTTGTGTATCCCCAGCTACCGTTTAGATAGTTGCCGCCGATGCGCGTCCAGTTGGTACCATCATAAGTGTATTCGGTACCAAATCCGTTAGCATCGTACAGCCCGGTGTAAAGTTTGCTGTCGGCGAAGAGTAGGCTATAAACTATATCGCCATAGCCCACAGGGTAGTCGTTGCTGCCACCCGTACCACCAATTTGTGTCCACGTCGAACCATTCCATTTGTAGATTTTTCCTTTACCGTTATTATATCCGGTACCGACATATATGTTAGTACCGTCGGATTCCAGTGAGTAGATAGCTTCAAGTGTAGCGGGCCAGCCGTTTAGTCCTGCGCCACCTATTTTAGTCCACGCGGTTCCGTTCCAGCTCCACACTTCGGCGTCGCCAGAACTGTTACCCGTGCCGGCGTAAAGTTTACCATTTGCATATTTAATTGCATAAACCATTTCGTATTTACTAGCAGCCCAGCCGCTGTTTAGGCCATCGCCACCAATTTGCGTCCAGGTGCTAGCACCATTCCAGCGCCACACATCGCCGTCGCCAGCGTTGAGTCCCATACCCATGTATAAATTAGTACCGTCGTCGTCGATTGAATATACGTTTTCGTAGCCTGCTGGTATCGTACCAGGTACGGTGTTGCCGGCTACTAATGTCCATGTTGAACCATCCCATTTCCATAGCTGACCATAGTTAGTGCTACCACGAACTCCCGCATATAATGTCCCTTTAAAGAAGTGCAGTACATTCACATTGGTGGTTCCAACTGGGTTCCAACTACCGTTTAGCAAATCTCCACCTATTTTGCTCCAGGTACTGCCATTCCATTTCCACACCTCGGCGTCGCCGTAGGATTTTCCTAGGCCTGCATATATATTAGTGCCATCTGTTGCAAGAGTATTAACCACTTCGTAGGTATTGGCGTCCCAACCGTTATTTAGTGTTGGGTAGCCACCACCAATTTGCGTCCAGTCTGTACCATTCCATTTCCACACTTCGGCATCACCTACGTCTATACCAGTACCTATGTATATATCAGAGCCCATTTTAACCTGCGACATGACGCCACGTTTACCATTGTCGTCCCAGCCGCCGTTAGGTGAGCTACTACCACCAGCCGATAATGTCCAGGTGTTGGCATTTTGGTTAGCTAGTTCGTACACAACCTTGCCGGTTTCGTTGTCGTAGTAGAGCTGGTAGTCGCCCCTGTCCAAGATTGGCCGGCGTTGAGCATCGCTGTTTGAATTGAAGTTGTGGTTAAGTTTGGTCCATGATTCTAATGTGTTGGACTGCGAAAGCGCGAGTGAGCTACTGCTTGGTGTTGCGGCTCGAGAATCGGTACCGTTGAATGACAATGCGTTGTTTAGCCTACCGAACATAAATGAAGTGTTTGACAGGGTAGAAGTGTTGGCATTAAGAGAACTATCGGCTGTTGTTGAGCCGCTTGTTTCATCGAAATGGTAAAGCGCGCGCGTGTTGGTGTCGGATAAGTAGTTTTGTGGTGAAAATTTTGCAGAATTTGCTACGACAGACACGCCGTCCTGTGCGGTGTAGTCAGATTGGTTAGTGAAATCCCATGTGGTTGTGATGTCTGACGCAGCTCGTGCCGCCTGGTAAGCACCAAAAACCACAACACCGACTACCAGTAAATATGCAGATAGGACACCAGTGTGTATAAGACTGTGGTATTTTTTACTATGCCATTTGCTATACCACGAATATTTGGCGGTTAACTTTTCATGGGGTCGTTTAGCTATTTTAGTATGAGTCTTTTTTACAACGATTTTGGTTACTTTAGCCGTTTTTAGTACAGGCTTTGCGGACTTAAATGCAGCTGATTTTATGTGAGGTTTTGCGCGACTAGCAATAGCTGAGGTATGTTTAACTACCTCCGTTTTTACCCTCTTAATATTTATATTTCTCTTCTGGGTCATATGGTCAATTCGCACCCTCACTCAGGTCTAATACAGAATAGCATAAGTGGTATTAAGACACAATAACGCTTAGCGGACTTAAATTGGACTGAATAATTTGGATATTGTTAAAAATAAGGGTGTTTAGTGGTGAAAATTAACACAAATACATGTATAGTAAAAGTAAATAACAAATGGTGGGCGCAACGACTTAAGGGAGATAAGTATGGAGCGAATGAGGGGAAGCGACGGACGATTTAGAAAGGCAGCTGACGTAGAAGGCGTGCTTGACCAAGAAGTACAGACTGAACATGTACTGGACCCTAAGGCCTTGAATGCATTTGGTTATCTGACAAATAAGGGTAATTACGCTGGTAAAACGTACGACGAGATAATGGCCGAAGATGCTGATCTTGATGACATACCAACCCTCGAACACCGACGTGGGCGACAACGCTCAGAACACACTCTATACCTAGCAGACCTTTTGGTAGGAAGTAAATTTAGCGACAATCAGTTTTTCAATGAGGTGGTTAATAAGATTGGCTCACTACCAAAAGAAGAGGCTCCAGATCAGATTGTTATATCAGGTCTATACATGGGAGATTTCGGCGGTCGTAAAAAGAATTCAAGGTGGATGCTTAAGAATGGACTACGAACCCTCGATGAACAGTTTCTCCATGGAAAGTCTAAGATTGATCAGCTAAGAAATACCGATATACCAGTTGTGTATAGCTTGAGTGACAACGATATAGACATAGTTGAAGAGATGACATTTGAGGCGTTTGAGCAAATGCATGCGCTGGCAAAACAACACATTAAAGAGCATGAGGAAAGTGATGATGTGAAGCGTCAACTTTCACGACTTGAAAAGGCAAAGGCTAATCCAAAGTGGCCAGAATACTATCGTTTTACGCAGGAAGTTGCGTTCCCATATTGCGTGCGTAGTGGACGAGCCCTCATGTCGGTGGAGGGTGTACAGCAAAAAGTTCAGGGTCTAATAGACAGTATTGCGAGCGAGCTCGAGAACGGTGATTTGACCCAGACTGAGATTACTAAATTAAACGACCAATTGGCTCAATTGCGAAGCGATATAGTAACTGGAGTCTATAGCTTGCCGGAGCGTGAGATTCTATTTGACGCGTACAGGCGACAGTCTAGCGGGCTACGATTGCAGCCGAAACACCGTAACATCTTAGACATAAACGCGCTTAAAGACACTAACGGGCTGCAGGTTGTCGAAGATTTTGAAATGCACACAAAAACGCGCGGTGCTGAGTATTTGGATTTAATCAGACATAGGTTTCAGACTACGAAACAGCCGGTTGCTAATTATTTTGCTGCTCCGACTAAAATCCGTAAGCAACTTGCCGCTGACGGTGAAGATAGATACGACAATATAATTTTAACTGGCCAGCATGAGGCCGCCGGTGTGTTTGGTACAAATAACGAAGCAATTCACTCGATTGGCGGTTTGCAGGATGTGCGTAAGGCTGCGAATTCTAAGGGCTACATATTGACTTCACCAGCTAATCAAATGGGTAAGGAGGTGCTGGGACGCAAGCGATTCCACCCTGCTAGCGCTACTTCAATCGAGCGTTTAGATGACGGAACCCAGATTGTAAATATATACAACAAGCACCTTATGGAAATATCAGAGAGTCTGACAGAACCTGTAACTATAATGTTGCAGTGTGACTGGCAGGCGGGTAATATTGCTTCGCGCCCTGATCTGCAGATAAAGCAGCTTGATATCGTAAATCGTCGACTTGGACAGGGTACGTTGTATCTCGCACTCGGTGGCGACACAGTTGAAGGACGTAATTATTCTGATTTTCCACGCGAAAGTGGTCGAACGGGGCTAATGGGCATGGATCAACAGTTTGAGTTTGTACGCCTGATGGTGGAAGAGTCGTTGGAGCAATTGAATCGTGAGCAAATGGACAACTTATTAGTAAAGGCCACTATAGGTAACCACGAATACAATAGCGGCACGCTTAAATGGAACGGATATTCATTCTTTGAGCCGATAATCGACCCTTATAAAAAAGCATTTGCGTCGCGTGGATACACTTACGACGAAGTACGTGATAAGGTTCAGATTCAGGATACACTAGTAACTGACAAGGGCGAGCCATTTAAGACCTACGAAACAGTGTTCCGTATAGGTGAAATTGGTGTTAGTCTTAGCCACTTCTTTGGTGCTGGCCGTGGTACGGGCGGACAACCTCCGGCGTTCACTGGACTAAACCAGACGAACGGCTTGGGCGCTGTGCGTAAAGACATCGACGTTGGTATATTTGGTCATTATCACCATGCATCATATGTAGTTGGTGGCAATAAATTGTATGTTGGCGCGGGCTCTTTGAACGGAATTACAGGGTTTGAGTATGAACGAGGGCTAAGGTCGGCAAGTTCGATTGTGTCTCTAAAACTTGCACCTGGCCGCGCTCCGCAGATTGAAATCATGAGCGAAGAAGCAATTAATAATTATAAAATTCCAGATGGTCCATTTAGCGATAAAGAGCTCCGCAGCAATTATGGATATCGCGAGGATAAGGGCTTTGACATCGGTAAACATACACCCTATTTAGATGACCGTTTCCCAAAGAGTATACTCCAGAAACGCGTGTTGAGCCTAGGGCGCGAAGCAGCATTTAGTGTGGACCGTACTGGCATGCTGGGGAAGAATTTCTAGAACTATGAATACTGTGGTGGCGGACGAGAAGGTAATACGAGAATGATTGCTAACGAGCCGCTACCAAAAGGTTGGAATAGGCAACACACGTTGTACTATCGAAATTGGTACAGAGTTGATTCGACGCAGAAGAATTGGCGTGATAGCGAGTCTATGATTGTGCCTATCCGTATAGATCGCCATATTATGCTTCATCGAAACGTTTTGCCGGGTGGTGTGCACCCAAGTTTACTTAGGGAATCCATGGAGCCGCCAAAGGGTATTATGCCGAGTGAAGGTTTGGCGGGATACGGACTGAGGGTTAGTGATGAGCTGGACGGTGGGCAGGAAATTTACACTAGATTTGAAGCGTTTACAATTGTTAGAAATGAACTTTATAGTTTATCTCGTAAGAGGCGACGAAGGGCACTAGCGCGTGAAGCCGGGAGGTTTGTTAGGTTTTTTGACGACCAATTAGAATACTTAGAAGAGCTACCGCCGAAAAGAACTGTTTGAGACGGTATAACTCTTATGTTATGATTAAGGGAGTTATATGAACGTGGGAAGTTTTAATTAATGGATAAAATACCTTTTAAATCGAGTGGGCGCAGCATAAACACAACATTAAAAAATAGTGAGGAGAAGCAAGAGGATGAAAACTCTTAGTGTATTCAACCGCCGCGCTGGCGCAGTTTTTGCGACCGCCGCATTGGTGCTTTCTACCACCGTACCTGCACTTGTGTCAGCAGCTACGGTGACAGAACGATCTGTCGAAACATCGACATCAACAAAAGGCGCAGACGCCACTTATACTATTAAATTTACCACGCAAACTGCAGCTGCAGGTGGTTGGGCTGTTGACTTTTGTACAACAGTAGATGGTACTTGTACGGCGCCAACTGGCCTAAAGGTTACTAGTGGTACATCGGCAATATCAGATGGTACACTTGCAGTCGTATCAGATAACAAAATTAGCGTAACGAAGACGTTGGCTTCTGCGGCTAGTATAGATGTTGATCTAACACACGTAACTAACCCTAGCGCAGCTGGTACAGTATACGCTCGTATTACTACGCATGCTGCAAGCGGCGACTTGCCACTTCGAGACGATCCTGTAGACAAGGGTGTAGCGGCATTTGGTATTACTGACGGCATCGAAGTATCTGGTGCTGTACTAGAATCACTAATCTTCTGTGCGTCTGGTGCTGCACTTGTACAAACTGACTGTTCAGATACAACTGCACCTAAATTGTCTCTAGGTACCGCTGGTGTGCTAACCGACGATGCATCGGATGGCGTAGGCCACGTATACACACTACTAACAAGTAACGCCGTAGGTGGTGTGTCTGTAAACCTAAAGAGCGACGCTACAGGTTGTGGTGGATTGTACCTTGAAGGTAAATCTCCAGCAGCTGGTTGTAACATCTCACCCGTGGGCACTACTGCAATAGCTCTAGATTCTGCAGAAGCTAAGTTTGGTGCTAAGTTTACACTTACACAGGGTACAGGTGCGACTCTAGCCCTAAATACTACTAACGGCTGGAGTGCATCTAACTACTCAATGAACTATGTAGCTCTCGATGCATCTGGTGTAACTAGTGTTTACGGCGACGAAGTGTTGTCTGTAAACGGCCCAGTAGCTAACGCAAAAGCTCAAGTAGATTTCGGTGCAAATGCAGCGCCACTTACCCCAGCTGGTAAATATGTTGCAAATCTAAGCCTAATCGCAACTGGTAAGTTCTAAAGTTCTTACTGCTCTCACTCAAATATCACCCCTACTATAGGGGTGATATTTATTTACAAAATACGTAAACTTATGTAACATAAGAGTAATACATATAGGGAGTTTGTGTGAAAATACATAAGTTATATCTAACTGCGTTTGCTCTGGTACTTGCTGGGGTATCTGGCGGCGTGTCGGCTATAGTAAGTGCCGCGCCTACGCCTACTGTTACTAACTCGCAGAATACTGTTAAAATCTCGCCAGTACGTAGCGACCTAAGTATAGCTCCAGGCAAAACTGGTACTGCAACTGTGCGTGTAACTAATTTATCTAAGGCCAAAATGGAACTACAGGTTATAGAAAATGACTTTGTAGATGGCAATAAAGAAGATGGTACACCGCGCCTAGTGCTGGATGCTGACAAATTCGCGCCATCACATAGCTTGAAGCGCTACATGGTGCCTGTTAAAAATGTTGTTATAGAGGCTGGCAAAGATGCTGATATAACTGTAACTATAAACGTACCCAAAGATGCCAAGGCTGGTGGTTACTATGGTGCTTTGAGGTTTCAGCCTGTAAATGTAGAGGGTGGTGCAAATGGTGGCGTGGATGCTAGTGCCGCTACATTGATACTTCTTACTGTGCCTGGCCCTATGACCGAGAAGATGGACGTGCTAGAGTACAATGTATACCAGGGTCAAGCTACAAATAGCTGGTTTCAGAGTGCCAATGATTTGTCGCTTAAGCTACGCGTAGTAAACATGGGTAGCGCACACGTGGCGCCTATGGGCCAAATAACCGTGAAGAACGGTGACAAAGTAGTAGACACTATAAACTTCAACCAAGAAAAACCGCAAAATGTAGTGTTGCCTGACGGCAAGCGTACCTGGGACGTGCCACTTAAAAACATTGGTAGTTTTGGTCACTATACCGTGGAGGGTGTGATATCTTACGGTAGTAAAAATAACACACTAAACCTCACTAAGTCATTTTGGGTGATACCTGTGTATGTGATTGCTATAGCTATAGGTGGTACGGTGCTATTAGTATTACTCATAGTCGGTATATTCTTGTTCCTACGTAGCTATAAAAAGCGCATACTCGGCGGCGGTGGTCGACGTGGCGGTTACCGTCGCTAATCCCTTGACTAAAAACCTTGAATAATCTATAATTCTTCAAGTATTCCCGCGTAGCTCAGCGGTAGAGCATTCGGCTGTTAACCGAAGGGCCACTGGTTCGAATCCAGTCGCGGGAGCCAAGAAAAAACACCCCTTTTGTGGGTGTTTTTTCTTGGCCTTGTTGTTCTGTTTGCGATATCCAGTCGCGGGAGCCGCCGGTGGGCTATAATAAGTAGTATGAAGAGAATTATTGTTGCGTCCGAGAATCCTGTAAAACTAAATGCCACTGAGCAAGCATTTATTAAAATGTGGCCAGATGAAGAATTTGTAGTGGAGGGTGTGTCTGTTAGCTCCGAAGTGAGTGACCAACCTATGACGAGTCAAGAGACATACGACGGTGCATACAACCGAGCCCGCAACGCCGAAACTAGCGAGCCACAGGCAGACTATTGGGTGGGGCTAGAGGGTGGAATAGAAGACGGCGACCATGGCATGGAGGCGTTTGCTTGGATGGTTGTACGTGGTGCTATGGGCAGGATTGGTAAGGGTCGTACAGGTTCTTTCTACCTGCCAGAGGAAGTTGCTGAGTTAGTGCGCGAAGGCAAAGAGCTTGGCGAAGCGGACGACATAGTATTCAAAGAGACGAATTCAAAACAAGCCGGAGGCGCGGGTGGTTTACTTACTGGTGGTTTAATAGGACGTGCCGATTACTACGAGCAAGCCATGATATTTGCATTGATACCACATAAAAATACAGATTTATACCCAGTAGAAAAGTAACTCTAGTTATCGTAGTGTACAAGTGAATGTATGTCGCCACCGTAGTGTTGCAATACACTTTCACCAGGCAGGAAGTCTAGTTGTATTAGGAATGTAAATGAATGCACCTTGGCATCGAGACGTTCGACCAATTTGGCGGTAGCGTTAGCTGTGCCACCGGTTGCTAGTAGGTCGTCGTGAATCATGACTTTTTGGCCAGGTTTAAATGCATGAGTATGAACCTCGACTATTGCCGAGCCATATTCTAGGTCAAACTCTTCGCTGATAGTATCGGGAGGTAGCTTGCCGGCCTTGCGTGCCATGACTAGTGGTATGTGAAAGTGTTCGGCTAGTAGCGCACCAAATGTAAAACCGCGACTTTCGATAGCTAATATAGCTTCTGGCGGATTATCTTTGTAACGCTCGACTATACTTTCGACGATTTCTCGGCACAAATCTGGGTCAGCTAGTATGGGTGTGATGTCTTTGAAATTAACACCTTTTTTAGGATAATCCGGGAGTTCGCGGATAACTGATTTAATCTTAGTTTCTAGTGGTGTATTGCTCATAGTGTATCTATTGTACTAAATAAAATACATAAATAAAGCACAGGCCGAAGCATAAATAGTATAATAGTGATATGAAAGTCCATATTGCTACAGATCATGCCGGGTTAGAATTTAAAGATAAACTCAAAAGTCATCTAGAGTCACAGGGTCACACGGTGGAAGATCACGGTGCGTACGAATATGACGCTAGTGATGATTACCCCGGTTTTATAATTGCTGCTGCTGAAGCCGTGGCGGCGGACTGGCGTACGGGCGATAAATCTTTGGGTGTAGTATTTGGTGGTAGTGGCAACGGTGAGCAAATAGCGGCCAATAAGGTGCATGGTATACGTGCGGCACTAGTGTGGAATGAATCTACTGCGCAGCTAGCACGCCAGCATAATGACGCCAACGTGGTGTCTATAGGTGCGCGGCAGCATAGTGAGAGCGAAGCTTTGCATTTGATTGACGTGTTTTTGACAGAACCATTTAGTGCTGAAGAGCGACACGTGCGACGCATAGCGCAAATTGCTGATTATGAAGAGTCGCGCTAAGCGTATATAATAGTAATATGAAAAAGTTCGCGGCGTTTGATTTGGACGGCACACTTATAAGGTGGCAGTTGTATCACACGGTCGTAGATAGACTTGCGGCTTTGGGATACTTGGGTGACACCGCAGCTCAGGATATACGTGACGCACGTATGCGCTGGAAAACTCGTACGGCTAGCTTTAAAGAATATGAATTAGTGCTACTTACGGCTTATGAGTCAACTCTTAAAAACATACCAATTGAAGAATTCGAAAATGCTGTGGGTTTGGTTGTGCGCGAATATAAAAATCAGGTGTATACTTATACGCGCGACCTGCTAAAAGATTTGCAGGCGCAAGGGTATTTTACTATGGCTATTTCTGGCTCGCACCATGAAATGGTGGCCGAAGTCGCGCGCGAGTATGGGTTTGACGATTTTATGGGTACTGTATATAGTCGCAAAGACGGTCGGTTTACTGGCGATATGGATTCGTTTCCGGTAGCCGATAAGGCTAAAGCGCTGGCTCAGTTAGTTGCAAAACATAGTTTGACATACGACGATAGCTACGCAATAGGTGATAGCGAGAGCGATATACCAATGTTGGCTAGCGTACAAAACCCAATAGCTTTTAATCCCGAGCGTGGATTGTTTGAAAAAGCTCGTGCACAAAAATGGAAGATAATAGTAGAGCGTAAAAACGTAGTTTATCAATTATTGCCGGGTGAGAGTGAGTATACGTTAGTATGAACGATACAACTATAGTCAATATAATTTCAATGGGTTTTGGTGTTTTGGTAATTGGCGGAGTTATGCTTGCTTTGTTTTATATGGACTATCAAAATCGTCGTCAGTACCGCAACTACATGAGTAAATATGCTGCCGATAGTGGTATGAAATTTGAACCCGGTAAGTCTGCTATGTTGGCGGGCGGAACATATACAAAAGGTAGTCCGGAGGATGTACTATCTGGTAGCCTACCACAGTCCGGCAATTCGTTTGTGTTGTATAGGCAACATGAAACACGCGGACATGGCCGCAATCAGCAAAAGCTATATAGAACTGTTGTGAGGGTTACAACACCAGATATTGCTACGCATATGGTTGTTCGAAGTAAAGTGAACGTAAACACGAATAGTGGCGGTGATTTGTTGGCATATGATAGCAAAGGTCAAAAAATAAATTTCGAGGGTAATTTTTCGGAGTTTTTTGATGTATATGCTGCGCCCAGTAGTGAGGCTGATGTATATACTATGATGGCGCCTGATGCTATGGAGTATATTATAAGTAATTTTGCCGACTACGACATAGAGATCGATGGAAGTGACGTGTATGTGTATCTATATTCGTTTAGTTCGGACTTAGGCATGATGGTAAAAATGTTGCCAGTTATAGATGAATTACTACGAAGATTTAAGCTACGTGCGGGCGACACTCGGCCGTCGGAATTTACGGGTTCGCCTGTAGCACGTACAGCCGTAGATGATGAGGGGCAGCGTAAACTTATTGGTAGACGACCGTTTTATACTTACATGTTTAGGGCTGTAGTATTGTTTGCTATAGCTCTGGCGGGATTGTCATCAATATTCAAAGACAATCCTGATGTACAAAACATGATACATTTAGCAATTGCTTTTACGCAAATTGGGTTTTTTACGGCCATGTTTATATTCCTGGTGTATTTTTTTCGCCATCGAGATTCATCACGCAAAAAATATGAAGAGGAGAAAAAGAGGATAGATGAAAATAAGCAATAAATTATCGGAGCTAACTAAATACTTACTTAAAGACGAGGCCATAAGTGGCAAGCTAATTATAATAGCTGCGCTATTGGCATTAGCGGCTGCTAATACACCGTTGGCACCGTGGTATGATGCATTTATACATACCAAAATAACGCTTGGTTTTGGTGACTGGGCACTTGCCATGAGCTTGCAGCATTGGGTGAGTGAAGGATTGATGGCGTTGTTTTTCCTAACAATTGGCCTAGAGTTAAAACACGAGCTGGTGCATGGTGACCTGCGCAAACCACGTGCAGCCGCACTACCTGTTATAGCTGCACTTGGTGGCATGTTGGCGCCGGCGCTTATATTCATGGCTTTTAATTACGGCATGCCGACTCTTCGCGGCTGGGCTATACCTACCGCTACCGACATAGCTTTGGCGGTGGGTGTTCTTACGCTACTTGGTAAGTCTGTGCCGTCGTCTGTGCGTGTGTTTTTGCTGGCACTGGCAATAGTAGATGACATACTGGCGGTGCTTGTAATAGCGCTATTTTATAGCGGCGGCATAGATGTCGTTGCACTGGCTATAGTTGGCGGTTTGGGTGGTGTGGTGTTGGCACTTGGTAGTGTTGGTAAGCTGCGTGTATGGTGGGTGGCGTTTTTGGGTGTAGCTATGTGGTATTTTATGTTGAAGTCTGGCGTGCATGCTACTCTTGCCGGCGCACTACTTGGTCTGCTACTACCTGTGGCTGCCAGTGGTCCTGGCGCGCAAGTGTCTAAACGTATAGATAAGGCTGTGGTGCCATTAGTAACTCTAGGTATAGTGCCGCTATTTGCATTTGTGAGTACTGGCGTGTCGTTTGATATGTCGCAGGTTAGCGGTGCGACTATTGCAACGGTTGGTGGTGGTATTGTGTTTGGTTTTGTGGCGGGTAAGTTCTTGGGTGTATTGGCTGCTACGTGGCTGGCTGTACGACTTAAACTAGGCAAGCTTCCTAGCGGTATGGGCTGGAATCACGTAGCCAGTGTTGGAGCGCTGGCGGGCATAGGATTTACTGTGGCGGTTTTTGTAGCGGATTTGGCTTACATAAATCCTGCTCAGCTGACTGTTGCTAAACTTAGCATATTGCTGGCATCTCTACTTGCGGCGCTGCTTGGGTTCGTGATTATTCGTTTTGTGCGCGTTAAATAATAACGTTAGCTATCGTATTGGGGTTTACTTAAAACCGGCTGTATGCTTAAATATTAAACTATTGTGATGAAGAGAATCTTGAAGCGAGTACTATATTTAATATTGCCCGTAGTTATAGGTTTCTCTACTTACACAGGCCTGGTAGCCACCCCCACTGCCACCGCTCAAAACACAGACTGGATATCAGCAGAACTATACCCCATAGTTACTCCTGGCGCAGACTTATCTAAGTTCGATCAAAACAACTTTTGCTCTAGCCCCAAAGTAGAAGTGGGTGGCAATATGGTACAAGCTTGTGGCCACAACACCAAAGTTCCATATAGTGAAATCACACTGCCCGAAGACAACGACTCGGGCAGCTTGCTAGGTGTGAATATAGATGGCGCATGGCAGCCAGTACGCACTGGTTTCGATCGTGCATATAGTGTAGGCAATACAGGGGATTTAATCGGCAAACGTTCCAACTCTGGCGCTAGCGAATTCCTGTACTACAAAAACTTCATGTCACGCCTAGTCCCCGCCGATAGCATAGATGGAGTGGAAAAATACAAACTATATGGTTCACCAGATTTCACACTAAAACTTAGTGGCATAGATAAAGTAAATGTAGCAGCTATAGCCACTAGCCAAAACAGTGAATGGCTGGCTATGTATGTGTCTAATGTTGGTGTACTGCGTATGAATACAGAAACACTCAAGATGGAACTGGTGGCTCCTAAAATAGACCCCGAATATTCCATGACAGCCCACCACCTAGCTATATCTAATAGCGGCAAATATATAGTGGATAACAACATGGCTCCAACAATTGGACGCGTGTACAAGCTAGAGCCGAGTTGCACGAGAGAAATAGACGAACACACAGATTTATCTCAATTCACTATACCTTGTGCATACCAGATGCTGCCAAGCTCACAGCCGTCTAGCAGTGGCCCTGGACTGTATTATACATACACATACTTCACGCCAGATGATTCTGAAATATACTCGTACAGTGTACATGGAAACACCATAAATGTGCGTGAATACATACCCCAACCACCCGAACCAACACCAGAGCCAGAAGTTGAGCACAAGCTAGACTACTTGGCGTTAGGTGATTCTTATACTAGCGGGGAGGGGGATATACGGCAAGGCGCAAGGTTTTATATGCCGGGTACAAACGACGCAAAAGGGTGTCACCTAAGTATGCGATCTTACCCCTATCTATTCATGGATTACTACAAAATAAATGAATATAGAATGGCCTCTGTGGCTTGTTCGGGAGCAAAGGTGGGCGCGGATTATATTGGTGATAATAATAAATATATAGGACAGACAGAGGATGCAAAGAAAAAGATAAAATCTGACAATACAGCCAAGAAAACTGCCTTAAATAATAATATACCTGGTTACAATTTACAAATGGAATTCGTAAAAAAGTATAAACCAAAACTTATTACTGTTATGGGCGGAGGTAACGATGTGGGATTTTCGGATATTCTAAAATATTGCGCAGGATTTAATCTGCTTGACTTCACTTGCGATTATTCAGAAGAAGGAACCGATCTCTACAATACGCTTAACGATAGTATAGCCAGTCAATATTTCACCAATAAAAAATTAATTGCAGATATACTGTCCGAGTCTCGCGGTACGCGTATTGCTATAATCGGATATCCTAGCTTTATAGCGACAGATCCAATTAGGCCTGATTCATTTGATTGCGGCCTTGATGCTGGGCTACTAAACCAAAAAGAGCGCAAGATGATAAATGATAGAATTCATGATTTCAATACAATGCTAAAACAGCTAGCATACGATATGCAGGTATCGTACGTGGATATCGAGAATTCACTCCGTAACGGTCGTGTGTGCGAAGGAGCAGCTTACGTAAATGGAATTTGGAGTGTAGGCGGACCGACTAAGGCAGGCGACAATCCGGCAACTTTTCACCCTAGCGACTTTGGGCATAAAGCTATGGCGCAGGCCATCATCAAGTCTGACTTTTACCACAACAGTCAAATTCCCGATAATCCAAAAATGGACTATGGTAAAATTCTACACACTCGCACAGAAAATACTAATTTTATACAGAAGGTTGGTAATTTCTTCGTTGTTGTATTCCGTGCAATTACTAAGCCCAGTACAATGGTTAAGGTGACAGCGCATTCAAATCCAATAGACTTAGGGTCTTACATGGCAGATGGAACAGGAAGCTTAGACATTCGCATACCGATTAACAATATTCCACCAGGTCAACATGTCATAACAATAGACGCCACTGATCCTAACGGAGAACCTGTTAGATATTATCAGTTTATCGATATCGAAGACAAAACTGAAATTAGTGCACGTCAAGCCGTCAAGCCCGTATTGCACAGTCTTGATAGCTACGACACTACGAGTAGTAATCAATTTGAGCTATATGACAATAAAATTAAAGATAATAATACCAATGCAACAACCAATAACAGTCGACAAGAGCACGACTCAACAGGAACATATTCTACGAAAAGTATGACTTTAATTTTAGTTATATTGATAAGTATGAGTATAATAGTGTTGAGATATGCAAAAGCAAAAACGAGAAAAAATAAATAATCAAGTAATTCTAATAGTAGTAACCCTCATCTTGGCTGTATTTTTAGCTGGGGATTTAATTGGGCTTGGTGGCAATTTGCGATACTACGCAAACTGGATTATGTGCGGGCATAAACCTCTAGTTGTAGATCATCCTTTTATGGCTTCTGGAGAATACAGCTACGGATATCGATCAACACTGCTTTATGGGCAGTATTATAGCCCTAGTGATCCATATTTTTGCACTGCGCGTGATGCGGAGTTACATGGTTACTCATCGGATCATAGTACATTTACGTTAAGCGTAATAACATACGATGAACTAACCGAAAGCTACAAGAAAAACCACGGTAAACCAGGGTATGAACGACTGTCTAAAATGGACTATCTCGTAAATGATCCGCTAGAATTCTTGAAAAAATAATAGTATCGTATAGCGAAATCCGAACAATACACCCAAAACGTTGTATAATATACTCAACCTATCGTTACGAGTAGTGAGGTGAGGGCATGAAAATGCGAGGGAAGTTCATAGCAGGTGCGGCAATGGTGATGATGCTGGGTGTAAGTGCGTGCAGCAATACACAGCCCAGCGAGCCGCCAATCACGATTACCGTGATGCCGACGCCGCAAACAACCAGTGTGCAGCCGACACAGACCACATCGGAGCCAGCATCGCCAAGTGAAACCACACAGGTGACAAATTGCAGCTCCGAAACGGGTCAGTGGAACACGGAACCCGATAGCACAGATGTGCGTCAGGGATTCGGCGAAGTACTAGACGTGCGCACCGCGCGTCACGAATGCTTTGACCGCGTGGTAATCGAGACCACCACGCTGGACGAAGTTGGATTCCAGGTGCAGTATGTGCCGCAGGTGACCCGCGAAGGCTCCGGCGAACCAGTACCAGTGCCAGGCGCTGCAGTACTACAGGTCACGGTGGACACTTGGGGCTACAACTTCACACGCTGCCAAGTTGCGGCGGGCTGGGAATCGTTGCGTGACGTACAATGCGCCGGTACACATGAAGGGCAGACGGCATTCGCCCTGGGCGTATCCGCACGCAAGCCATTCGCGGTATACCACCTGCCCAACCCCAACAAAGGCACCATGCGCGTAGTCATCGACATCGCGCACTAAGTGCCACACCGTCCTTGCAATATAGGGCGGTTTTAAATTGCCACCAAAAGTAAGATATAATATATACAATGACCAAGAAACTAAAAGTAAGCATAGTAGACGAAAATACACTGGCGTTGCAAGAAGCTGGCAACAAAGGTGACCTGATAGACCTAACTACCTTGCACGATGCCGATATAGACAAAGCGACTATAACGAGCGTAGTAAATAGCATCAAAAAAGATGCTTTTGAAGATGCGCTGCGAAAAGAAGCAGCCAACCTAAAACGTGAAATGGAATTACAAGCACAACTAAAGGAACAGCAACTGCAGCAGCAGATTGAAACACTACGCAAAGAAAAAGACCAAGACACCAAGCTGGCTGTAATAGAGGCCACAACCAAGCTAGAAAAAGAGCGCGACCAACTAAAAAATGACCTACGTGTCAAAGAAAGCGAAAAGCAAATAGCTGAAGCAAACTTAAAAGATAAATATGAAACACAAATCAAAGACCGTGAGCAAACAATTGAGCGCATGAAAGACATGAAGGCTAAGCTAAGTGTAAAGCTAATTGGCGAAAACCTGGAACAGCACTGCCAAAATGAATTTAATGCAGTGCGCACTGGTCAATTCCCGTACGCATACTTTGAAAAAGACAACGAAGCTGTAGTAGGTATTGGCGAAACAAAAGGTACCAAAGGCGACTACATATACCGCGACTACGACGCGCCAGATGGCACAGAATTTATAAGCATAATGTTTGAAATGAAAGACGAGCAAGATGATGGTGGCAGCAAACGCACCGTAGAAAGCCACCTAAAAAAGCTCGATGCTGACCGCTCTAAAAAAGGCTGCGAATACGCCGTGCTAGTGACACTACTTGAAGCCGAAAATGAACTATACAACCGCGGCATAGTGGACTTGTCGTACAAATACGACAAAATGTACGTGGTGCGCCCACAGTTCTTTTTGCCGCTGATAAGCTTACTCAAAAGCGCTAACCTAAAGTCACTAACAGCCAAACGTGAACTAATGGCACTACAAGATCAAAATATAGACGTAACAAATTTTGAAGAAAACTTAGAAGATTTTAAAACGGCATTTGGCAGAAACTACGAACTAGCTGGGCGTAAATTTAGCGAGGCCATAGAAGGCATAGACAAAACCATAAAGCAGCTAGAAAAAACCAAAGCATCGTTACTGTCTAGCGAGAACAATCTACGCCTTGCTAACGATAAAGCCCAGGACATAACTATAAAAAAGCTAACACGTGGCAACCCAACCATGGCACAGAAATTTGAAGACGCAAAACATGAAAATTAACTATCTAACCACTAACGAATTCAAGTTCAAAATAGCACAAAATTATTTTGATAAACTACCAAACTACACACTAGTACAACATGATTTTGACACGCCAGAGATCCAACACGATTTGTGCGAAGAAATTGCGCGGTACTCAGCCGTTTATGCAGCACGGCAATTAGGTGAGCCGTGCGTTAAACTAGACGCTGGATTCTTCATAGAATCGCTAGGTGGATTTCCCGGACCATTTGTAAAATATGTAAATGATTGGTTAAGTGAAGAAAAGTACATAGCACTACTAAGCAGTGAGCAGAATCGCAAAGCATACTTTGTGGATGCAACAGCCGTAGCACTACCAGACGGAACGTCTAAAGTATTCACCAAAAAATACTACGGAACCATAGCAAAACCCGGGGAATACAAAGCATCTAAATGGCCAGCAAATTCGTTATTCATACCAGACGGCCACAACATACCACTAAGCCAGTGGAGCGACGCCGACCAAGAATCCTACTGGGGTGACGGACTATGGCCAGACGTTGTAGAGTATCTATCTAGATAACACTCGTACGACTATATGCTATCTTAATTTGCTATACTAGCCATATGATTTCAGCACAAACAAACGTTCAGAAAATTCTCAATGCGTCGGAAACTTACTACGAAATACCGAACTTTCAAAGACCATATGCTTGGCAAACAGCGAACGCTAACGAGTTTTTGCAAGACCTCGAAGATAGTGTCGTAAAGCACAGAAATCACTATTTTGGGACTGTGGTACTGGTAGAAGACACCGCAAGTAGTTACTCTGTTGCTATAATCGACGGCCAGCAACGCGTTACAACAGCCCTGTTGATGGTAACCGCTATATATCATCTGGTCAAAAAAGATCCTTCGTTAATAGACAATCCCGAAACGACTCCCGAACTTATACGCGACCGCTACTTATTCAATGCGAATATCGATAAGAATAAAGTTAAACTACGAACCGTAACGACTGACAATCAAATTTTGCAACATATATTCGACAAAGATGGCGAAGAGTCTAGGCTTGAACCACGTGAGCGTGCAAGCAATATATACCAGGTATATTCTACGTTTCGTAAATATTTCGCCACACGAAGAGGCTTAGACAAGTACATAGACGGCTTACGACTATTCGAAATTATATCAATCATACTTAACAGCAACGATGATAATCCGCAACGAGTATTTGAAAGCATAAACTCAACAGGCAAGCCACTAACTGATGGTGATAAAATTCGTAACTTTGCACTAATGCTAAATAATGATAAACTGCGCGACCGAGTATACGAAAAATACTGGTCAATCATAGAAGAATCACTAGTAGATTCCAGTAAAGACAACATTACAGATTTTTTCCGTAGTTACATAGTATCAAAACGACAGGCAGTTGTACGCCTAGATTCCGTGTACCCAGAATTCAAAAAACAATTTAATAAAAATGTTGGTGACGAACAGCAAGAAGATAAAATTGACACGTTTTACTCCGATATCATAGAATCACTAGGTTTTTACAAGTTACTCAAACTAACCGACACTAATGATTTTAGTTCTACATATAAGCCCATTAGTGAAACCATATTCAAAATGCGGTACTTGCAAATAGATCTGTATATACCATTTGCTATGAATATACTGCGTCACCATGCGGCTGGATACCTCACAAACACGCAGCTAAAAGATGTATTCCAGTTAATCGAAATATATTTCTCGCGCCGTATTGTTAGTGGGGTAGATACTACAAGTGTTGACCGATTTTTGGCGTCACTACACAAAGACGTACTTAGCTATCAAAAGTCAAATCCCGAAGTAGATTACGTAAACATACTACGCTACATATTGCTCAACCGTATTGGTCAAACAAGATTGCCAAACGACACGGAATACGAAAACGCGATACGCACGCGCGATGCCTATTACATGCGCGGCTCATTCTTAACTTACGTACTGACCGCCGCCGAAGAATCTTCTAAAGAAGCTGTGCATACGCTGCATCAAATATCTGACGGTAAACTCAAACTATCAATCGAGCACGTGATGCCGCAAACACTTGCTAGCAAGGACTGGCAAAATATGCTTGGTGATGATTTTGAGCGTATTCACCGAGACTACTTGCACACACTAGCCAACTTAACATTAACCGGCTACAACTCTGAGTATTCAAACCGACCATACCACGAAAAAATGAACCTTGAAGTAAAAGACAAAAAGACAGGTGAAGTACATAAAGTTGGATTTGCTGACAGCAAATTGCCACTTAATGAATGGATTGCAAAACACGACACCTGGGACGAAGGTACGTTAATAGAGCGTCAGAAATGGTGGATCAAAAGTTTGCAAAAAACTTGGCCCATACCAACAACAAGTTTTCAACCCACAGAAGAAGACACTTCTATATACCTATTAGACACAACAGACCTTAAGGGCAGAACTGTACGCTCAGTGGAAATATTTGGCGAAGTCACTTCGGTGACAACTTGGTCAGAAACTTTAGATACCATAACCGAAGCGATTTATAACCGAAACCCAGATTTTATAGAAAGAGTCATTGACGACGAATATCTATCTAAATGGATTCGCCAGGATTCAAGCTCATTTTATAACAGTGTAGAAATCCTAGACACTGGATATTACGTAGACACGGGAACCGACACAAACACTAAGTTGCGCTTGATTGCGGCACTAGGCAAAGAATTCAATCTAGCGACGAATGACATAAAAGCGGAACTAACCGCCAAGAAAAGCACCGACGAAGAAGAACTGTAATACGCTAGACTACACACGGTAACATTGATTAAAACACCGTAGTATGTCACAGTAGAAGCACATAGGTGGCGCACATTACACGGAGAGGAACGCTATCATGTCTTTTTCACTGGAAGTTCCAGAGGAAGTTAAGGACCTGCGAGACTGGGTTCACGAATTTGCTGAGCGCAAGATTCGCCCGGCTGCAGCCGAGTGGGATGAACGCGAAGAAACACCCTGGCCCATCATCCAAGAAGCTGCGCAGGCGAGTATATACACGCCGGAATTTTTTGCGCAAATGGCTTTTGAGGAGAGCGGCCTGCTAACGCCAATCGTCTACGAAGAGATGTTTTGGGGTGACGCGGGAATATCACTCGCTATCATGGGCACTGGCCTAGCTGCAGCGGCGTTGTCGACCAACGCCATAGCAACCGCACCCGAGCAGCTTGCGTGGCTAGGGCCAATGTTTGGTACACCAAGTGAGCCGCAGGTTGGGGCATTCTGTTCGTCAGAGCCTGAGGCTGGGTCGGATGTAAGCGCCATGAAAACGCGCGCTCGCTACGACGAAGCTGCCAAGGAATGGGTGCTAAACGGCACCAAAACCTGGGCTACGAATGGCGGCATAGCCAACGTGCACATCGTGATGGCATCGGTACACCCAGACCTTGGGTCGCGCGGCCAAGCGATGTTCATAGTACCACCAAGTACACGTGGCTTAAGCCAAGGTCAAAAGTTCAAAAAGCATGGCATTCGCGCCAGTCACACGGCCGAAGTTGTACTAGATGACGTGCGACTACCCGCCAACTTGATAGTGGGGGGCAAAGACGCGTTTGACCAACGCGTAGCACGAGCACGCGAGGGCAGGCGAACCAGCGGCCAAGCAGCCATGGCGACGTTTGAGCGCACGCGACCGACAGTGGGTGCTATGGCACTTGGTGTAGCTCGTGCGGCGTACGAATACGCGCTAGACTACTCCAAGGTTCGCAAGCAATTCGGGCGACCGATTGGTGATTTTCAGGGCACGGCGTTCAAACTAGCCGACATGAAAATGCGAATCGAAGCGTCGCGCCTACTGGTGTGGAATGCAGCCTGGATGGCCCGCAACAACAAGCCATTCACATGCGCCGAAGGTAGCATGGCCAAGCTGCACGCCAGCGAAACGGCTGTGTATGTAACCGACGAAGCTATCCAAATACTGGGTGGCAACGGCTACACACGCGACTACCCAGTGGAACGCATGCACCGCGATGCGAAGATTTTCACAATCTTCGAGGGCACCAGCGAAATCCAACGCTTAGTGATGGCGCGCACGCTCACCGGACTACCAATCCGCTAGCCGGACAAGCGGCAGGTCGCTACGACTTGCCGCTATTTAAATTGGTGACCTAGACCCTAAACTACTCGTCGCGCATGTCGTTGATAGGGTTGCGGCGTGCACCTAGAAGTATAGGTATAATAGATGCCAATATACTTGCAGCCACAATGGTGCCTATTATGATAGCTAATAGTAACAAAGGAATGCCGATTATATGAAACTCTAAACCAGGCTGAATCTTGGCAAACGCGAGCTGTGCGGCCACAGTAGCTTGCTGTGTAATATACATATCCGCCATGACTGATATAACCGAGCCTAACACCAGCGCAAATACGACCACACGTAGCGAAAGTAGTAGCACGTATGCACCGTAGATACTAGAAATATCCACTCGAGTGGCACCAATAGCCCGAAATACCGCACTCTCACGGCGACTATCGGCCACAGTACGGCCTATGACACCCCATAGAATGATAACCGCCACGCCACCTATAAACACTAGCGCCCATAGTATGTACTTTTGAAAACCAGCACCAAGCTCATCGAGCATCAGAGCATTGCTGCCAAATGGCATACCCCAAACATGCGAACCGGTGCGCGTCACGTCATCTAACACTCGCTTTGCGTCTACCTTATTGTCAAACTCTACTAGGTATGTAGTTTGCATGTGCAGCATGATAGTATTTACTCTACTAGCTTTACTGTTCCCAGACTTATCTGTAAAAACACGGTCTGGCTGAGAATCAGCCGGCAACTTAGCATACAAATCACCCGGAACACTCCAGGTACCATAGCCAAGCCCAGCATTAAACGCATAAGAAATCATAGACTGCAGACCCGAAGCCTCGGGGCCACCACCAAAATTATCACCCGAAACACCTACACCGCGCACCGTGAATTTGCGCTGCACAGGCTCGCCCAGATCGGTGCCAAGTTCCTGTTCGTAAGCTTTCATATTAGCATCGTACTTTTTTTGCTCGGCAGTACGCGTATCAGACACTATGGTTGTCGCGCCGCAATCTTGTGACGGCTCACTATACACTACATCAGGCTTGGTATAATCTTTGGTTTTGGAGTATTTTTTGATGTACTCCCGCTGTTGCACAGCTTGCTCGTGCAGTGAAGTAGAAGCCTCATTACGATAACAAAATCCAACCGCAATATCACCCACATGCGCTATAACATACGCCAGCCTATCGCGCTGTTCCTGGCTAGTAGCTTTGGTGCCAAGCGGGTCCAATTTCAATAAATATTGTGCTTCACTAAACGGAATTATCACCGGAATCTCCCCAGATTTAGGGTCGTATTTCGTATTTGTCACATAAGGCTTAGCCAAACTTCCGTCCAGTACGCTCAAACTACTTGGAGGCTGCACAGAGCTAGGTCTGCCGTCAGTTTTTTGGTCAGACTGGTTATCGGCCCCTTGCTCCTTGCCAGCCGGCATGTAATTTAGCGCTCCATCTTGCGGCACCATAGGGCCAAACTTACCGCGCATAGTATAGCCACTATATTGCTTCATAAAATCATTGGCATCAAATGGCTTAAAATTCGCAAAACGCCACTCATCGGCCACTTGTTGCACCGCGGCATCGTCGTATTTATCTGGCTGTATGACTTTTTTGCGTGTGTCGGGGTCTATAGTTACGGGCGAAGGATACGCACTTGCGTCAAACGGCACATGATATTTGGCAGATATAGTTTTGACACGCTTCAACTCATCGCTGTATGCAGTTTCTACTTCGGCTATAAACTTAGAATTCTGCGCATTTTCGTATAAGTCCGTACCCGGAATATCGCTAGACTGCAAAGCAAGTATAAACCTACTACTAAGCCCCGTACGCGAAAACCGATTGATACTATCTGTAGAACCCTGCACCACTACGGCCGCAGCAATAATAACGCCAAAAAGTATGCCCGCTATACCAACGGTCAGACCGGTGCGAACTTTATGCGTACGCATTTTAGTGCGCGCTAGCACGAGCACATCAAGCGGATTCATCATACCAGCACACCGTCCTTCATTTTTATTTCGCGGTCGGCACGGCGGGCTATATCTGGGTCGTGCGTGACTATCACTACAGTAGTATTAAACTCGTCGCGAATAGCTTCGAATAGGTCTATTATGGCTTTGCTATTTTCGCTATCTAGGTTGCCAGTTGGCTCATCGGCTAGCAATATTTTGGGCTGGTTCATAAGAGCACGCGCTATGGCTGCACGCTGCATTTGGCCACCCGACATTTCCTTGGGCAAATGCTTCAGCCGGTCACCCAAGCCCACTTTGCCAGCAAGCTCAGACACTCGCTCACCGCGACTACGACGCGGGTTTCTGGCAAACATACTGGGTACTTCTAGGTTGCGACTCAAGCTCAAAAACGGCTGCAAATAGAAAAACTGAAACACAAAACCAATGGTCTGGCGACGAAATATAGACAGCTTTTTATCGCTGAGTTTAGCCAGTGACACGTCGCCGTATAGCACTTCGCCGCTAGTAGGCTTGTCGAGCCCGCCGAGCATGTGGAGTAGGGTACTTTTGCCACTACCGCTAGCGCCAGTTATGGCCACAAATTCTCCCTCGCGGATTTCTATATCTACACCTTTTAGCACTTCGAGTTTTTGCTTGCCCAGCTTGTATGTTTTGCGCAAATCTTCGGTATGCAGCAGCACCGGGCCAGCCGGGCGCGCAGGCTTTTTAGGCTTCTTTTTC
>JAGQND010000020.1 GCA_020428265.1 Candidatus Saccharimonadota bacterium
TAGTGCGTATTGTAGCCTCAGCCTCTGGGTATAAGCCTTTGCCATCTACTACATGTACGCTCGGGTCTTCGCTGCTCGGTATTATTGCTCTTACTACTAAAGTTTCTGCTCTCATATTTTACTCTCAAAAAGAAGCCCCGAAGGGCTTCTAGCTGGTTAATTGTTTAAACTTTCTTTACTTGCAGTGCGTCTAGCTCTACTGGCGTGTCGCGGCCAAACATGCTGACCATAACGCGAATCTTGCCCTTTTGAGTGTCGATTTCGCTAATTGCACCATCGAAGCCCTTAAATGGACCGTCGGTGATACTCACTACCTCACCCTCGGTGAAGTCAATGTTGTGCTTAGGATCCTCTACGCCCATACGTTTCTTGATTTTGTTGATTTCAGAGTCAGACACAGGTGTTGGCTCAGTGCCGCTGCCTACAAAGCCTGTTACGCCAGGAGTGTTGCGTACTATGTACCAAGTTTCATCAGTAAGTTTCATCTCTACTAGCACGTAGCCCTGGAAGATTTTAGCTTCTACGACTTTACGCTTGCCGTTTTTGATCTGGATTTGCTTTTCTTTTGGTACCATAACGTCAAATATTTTGTCCGCCATGTCCACTGCCTGTATACGTAGGCGTATGCTCTCAGCTACTTTTTCTTCGTAGCCGCTGTAAGTGTGTATTGCATACCACTGCCTAGTACCATCGTATCGATTTGCCATTTTTGAGTGTCCTCCCTTTATTTACCTAAAATTAAATCAAACAAATATTGAAACAGAGCATCTAGCGCCAAAATAACTACAATAAAAAATGCACTGTATAGTAGTACGGCCACTGTAAGGCTCCAGGTGGCTTTGCGGTTGGGCCAGCGTACCTGACGCAACTCGTACCAAGCACCCTTGAAATAGCCAGTAAAGGCCTTAAAAGCGTTTTTGCCTTTGATTTTGCGTACTTTTTTGGGTTTTTCAGCAGTTATAGCCTTAGTTTTGGTAGTTTTTGCCGGTTTTTCGGTTTTAGCTTTACTTGCGACTACTTTAGTTGCCTCAGCTTCTACAGCCGATGATTTCTTTGCTTTTGGCGCAGATTTGGTCGACGTTGCACGGATACGGGTTACATTTGAATCCGAAGAGCTGCCGCTGGTAGACTTTTTGGTCTTTTTCGCTTTATTTGCCACGTTAGAACTCCACTTTCTATATAGTTATGCCATATAAAATAGTCTGCTAGGCAGACTGTCAATACTTATTATACACAAACAGTAGTAAACGTCAACAAAAATAGTTTGCGTAAATACAACAAATATATTATAATTCGTGAAGCTCTCGCAATCGCGCGAGTCGCACAAGAGATGGGAGTAACACGTGAATCTGCGTATTCACACCTCACGCGTCAAACGATTCTCGGCTGTGTTGTCGGCGCCACTACTGGCAATGGCACTCAGCTTCGGAGTCGGTACCGGCGCGGCACATGCCGATACCGACACCCAAGCGGTACGGCAAGCTGTCGTGCACTTGGTAGCCGACTGGCAGGGTGATTTCGTCGTGACGGTGGGAGACACCGTCTTGCAACGCACGGAGCACACCTCCATGCTGTGCACGGGGTTCTTTGTCGATGACAAGGGCTCTATTGCCACGGCTGGTCACTGCCTCGATCCCGATCAGGTTCGCGAAGCGCTGTACAACGAGCTAGAAGCTGACCTGCGGGACGAAGCCAAGCAGTTGAACATCGACCCCGATGCGTTGATCCAGGAAATCGTGAACTACGGCTCGGTGAATCTGACCAGTACGAAGGCTGCGGCCATCTACGGATTTCAGCCGAGTGAGCTTCACGGACCGTTGAACAACGACGGCGTGCAGCTTCAGGTCGTGGCTTTCACTGGTGGTGACGCAGGCGACAACGGGTTGCTGCGCCTGAACAACTACAACGGCAAGACGCCGTACCTGGTAGTTGCTCAGGAGCGACCCGCCGAGCAGAGCACTGTGACCGCCGTCGGGTTCCCCGGTGACATCACCAACAACGCCGATGCCATGCGGCAAAATGCCAGCTTCAAAACCGGCAAGGTGAGTAGCTACCAAATCTTTGGTGGCGCTGCCTACACCGAGGTGGATGCTGGTATGGAGCACGGTATGAGTGGTGGCCCAGTACTTAACGACAAGGGTCAGGTGATCGGCGTCGTAAGTATGGGCTTCGATGGCACCTCGCTGAATTTCGCCACCGACACCACCACCTTCCGGGCGTTCCTGTCTGGCAATGGTGTGGTGCTGGTCGCTCCGGCGAGTCCGGTACTGGGCAGCAACCTGTTTGTCTACGTGGGCGGCGGGTGCGCTCTGGTGGCGCTTGTGATTGCGGCTTACTACGTGATCGTGGTGCGGCGCAAGAAGGCAGCTACGACCATCCAACCTCAGGCTTAGCAGTAGCTAGGTAACACCCCGGTTCGCCGGGGTTTTTAAATACCCTCTAAAATGCTACTATAATGTCAATGCTTATCTACATAATTATAGGGCTAGCCTGCCTTATACATCTGATAGTTATCTACCGAATATACCGATCTATTCGCTACTTACACGTGCCAGAAATTGCCGAGTCGACCGATTCTACCCCCACCGTAAGTGTATGTATAGCGGTGCGCGACGAAACTATGGTCATGACACAGTGCCTAGAGCGCGTGCTGGCAAGCGACTACCCCAAGCTAGAAGTAATAGTGATGGACGATGGTTCACGTGATAACACCGGCATGCTCATAAAATCATTTGCCCATGCTGGCGTAAGGTTTATAGATGGCAAAGAGCTACCTAGTGGCTGGCTTGGCAAAAACTATGCGTTTTCGATACTCGCCAAAGAAGCCGTGGGTAAATACGTGTTTTTCATGGACGTAGACACGCATATAGAGGTAACTACCATTACGCGCTTAATGCGTTATGCCGAAAAAACTAAGTCGCAAATGGTATCTATAGTCCCAATTCGCACTAGAACTCGCCAAATTAGCTCTATCTTTGCAACTTTACGACATTTTTGGATACTTCTCAGGTTTTCACCCAAAAATCCACTGAGTGAATCTAGCGCCTGGCTAATAGACCGCGACTACATAAACGACGAATTCAAAAACAATCCTACCATACATGATGCTATGCTACTCGAGTCAACGGTGGCCTCTAAACTACGCAAAAATCACACCTACAGACTTGTACTATCCAACCCATGGCTAGGTGTTAGCTACGACAAAGCACGTCATAGCCAATTAGAGACTAGTATCCGTTTGCTATACCCTCAGTCTGGCGCGTCTTATATCGGCTCTATTTTTGACATTGCGCTGATGTATATTACGCTCGCACCGTTAGTACTTGTGCCTTTTAGTTATTACGCACTAGTGCCAGTAGTACTCCAGATGGTATCTGGCTACGTATATACGCGGCAAACATGGCCAAATAAAACCATGGCTGTGTTCGGTGCTGTACTAATGCCTGTGATTGTCCTGCAAGAAATTTTACTCTACACCACCAGCATATACCGCTACGCTCGCGGCACGGTTACCTGGAAGGGTCGCCCCATTAAAACAGCCAATATCAAATAGTTGGATTTTGGCGCTTTAGTAGTCTACGATGTTCTTTGTATTTGGGGTCTATTGACTCCACTAAGCCCCAAAATTTCGCTGAATGGTTCATGTGTTTTGTGTGACTGAGCTCATGTACTAGTACGTAGTCTATAAGTGTATCAGGGAGTTTCATAAGTGCAATATTGAGGCTTATTGTGCCCGTAGAACTGCAGCTACCCCAGCGTGTGCTGGCATGTGAAAATCGTAGCTTGGCATACGAAAAGCCGTATTCACTGGCTATTTCTTTAAGTCTACCCGGCAAATACTCTTTTGCTTCGAGCTTAAGTGTATCTTGCGTGGCGGCGCGAACCTTTTTTGCGACGCTCGGCTTGTCTAGCGTGTCACCGTCTTTTAGGTGGACAATTACATGAGTACTAGTGATTTTTATAGAGGTTTTAGACCCCCATACTACTGCTAGCGTGTGCATTCTGCCTATTTTAGCGCCATTTTTGAGCTCTACACTCGGCTTGTAGTGGTTCATAATTTTGCGCAAATCTTCGCGCGATGTATCTATGAACTTTTTAATAACAAAAACAGGAGTAAAAGACGGCGCAGATGCTCGCATAATGCCTTTAGGACTCACACTAACCCGTAGAGCTCGGCTACGCATAGTGCGGCGAACTTCTATTTCACCAAATTCATCGTCTGATATATGCGTCATATTACCTCGTGCGGCTACTGCTTAAGCGCGGCAACGGCCTAGATGTGACGTTCATAATAGCTTGCCTGCGTACGGCATCCGTTGGAGTTACTGGTTTACGCGGCTCTTGCTTAGGGGCGGCTACCGTAGCGGGGGTTGGCACCACGGTAATTTTAGCCCTAGGGGCACTAGGACGCGCCTGGGAGCGTTGTACCTGCACAGTAGTGGGTGATAGTCGTTTTAGCACCGAGCGAGCCTGTGATACAAAAGTATGCTTGCCACTAATAACAAATACCGGCTCTTTCTTGGTTGGAGCTTGAAAAAGCTTAACTCTAGCTTTAAATTCTTTTTCATCCATAGTCGCCGTTTTAGAATATATAGCGCGCGTTTCAGCAGTTTCCATATCTGTTTGTACCCATATAAATAGCGGTGAATAGCCACTCTTCTCGGCAAAAGTCATGATTTCTTTGCGCTCGGCCAAAGTATCGCCCGGGCCGTCTATAACTATAGTCTGCTTGAGCTTTATGAGGTGATTGAATAAAAAGTTCAAAATTTCCTCGGCCAAAGACTCATCGTCGCGCGCCAAAGCCTGTATGTCTAAATAGTTCACGTAAGTCGCATTGAAAGTCTCAGAAAATCGAGCCGCAAAGGTAGACTTGCCTACACCAGGAAGGCCAATTAACACAATAAAGTGTGGTTTGTTACCCTGCTCTATTTTCCCCATCTATAATCAGTATATCAAAAACTTTTTAAAATACTCGCATTAAACACTAACAGTTTGTATACTATAAGCAGTATGATTGATGAGACGAGGGTTTTCTCTAAGCTAATTGCTTTTTGTATTATTGGCATGGCTGTCTTTTATGCTGTCATGACCACCTACCAACTCGCCAGCGGCGCGCCTCCGGTACATCAGTGGGGCCCGGCTTATCCCATAGAGGCCATTTCGTTTTTCTTAGTTGTGCCGGCGCTTTTTATAGCAGCCACCAAGTACCCACAGGCTAAACTTCCGGCGTTTATAGTACTGTATTTTGGTATGATAGTCACCTCTGTATGGTTTACAGAGGTATATAGCCCATTCACCCCTATATGGTCTATGTATATAGTCGCCACATACCTATACTATGGCTGGAAAGGCTTTATAGGGGGTTCAGCAGCCCTTGTGGTTATGGTGCTGTGGTATGTACTGGGTTTTGCGGGCGACCATAAGCCCAGCTTTGAGCTTTATGCGGTACTTTCTGTACTGGTGACGACCCTGACAATTGTCACCTCTTATTTATTTGCCAAAATCATAAGCATATCACGTGACAAAAACATAAAACTCCGCGAGTCACAGCACCTTGAGCAAGTTCGCGCCAACCAGCTAGATACTCTGTTAAACAGTATTCGCGAGCCGGTCCTTACGGTTGACTCTGGCAATATTATTTTTCAGCAAAACAATGCCGTACAGGCTTTATTTAACGTCAAAGCATCGTTTGTAGGGCAACATATAGACGAAATAGTGCGCATAAAGGGCCGCGACAACACACCCAAGCTAGTAAGCCAACTTATAGAAGAGACTCAATTTGAACTTACTCGTGACGATTTAGTACTTATGAGCGGTACGATAGAGCGCTTTATTGAGCTACAAATCACCAAAATAAAGCAAGTAAATGGTACTGCCGATGGCGGTGTGGTAGTACAGGTGCGCGACATCACCAAACAACGCACACTAGAAGACGAAAAAGATGAATTTATAAGTGTTACTAGCCACGAGCTGCGCACGCCGATTGCCACTATAGAGGGGCTGCTGAGTAACGTAGAGGTACTGCGCAAAAAGAAGGTTGACGATGCTCGCCTAGATGAAGCTATAGGTACTGCCCGGAGTCAAATAGTTGGCTTGGCGCGAGTTGTAAACGACATATCTACCATATCACGGGCCGAAAAGGGCGAAGCTGACGCCATAAAAGACGTAGATTTTGGTAAATTACTGCTAGACATACAAACAAAACTCAAAGCCGAAGCTGACTCCAAGTCTCTAGTCTTACGCTTAGAAATACCCCAAGATTTACCAGTAGTAGTTACTAGCTATGCTAGCTTGCGCACAATTATAGAAAACTTTGTGCGAAATGGCATAAGTTTCACTCGTGAGGGTGGTGTTACGATTAAAGCTGGTATACTAGAAGATGGACGCATATATTGCGATGTAATAGATACTGGAGTGGGTATCGCCGATGCAGATAAAGCTCGTATATTCGACAAATTCTACAGAAGTGAAGACTTTCACACCCGTGAAACTGGTGGTACAGGTTTGGGCTTATACGAAGCCAAAATACTAGCTACAAAAATCGACGCTTATATACAAGTAGTTAGCGAGGTTGGCCGCGGCTCAGTCTTCAGGTTAACTCTACCGATGAAGTCTATAAAATATAGACCGAGCATACCAGTAGCGCCGCAACCAGTAGAAAATAAACAGCAATTAGTAACAGCATAAGACATAGGGTGGGATATGGAAAATCAGGAATTAAACTACAAAGAAACCGAAAAACTTGATAAAAACTTTGCTGTCGGCATTACAATTACCGGTTTATTGATTGCGCTCATGACCGGCCTGCAGTATTTCGTATGGCATGTAAACGGCATCGGTTTTCTACCGGGCAGTATCATCATCGCAATGTTATCAAACTTGCTCATACTACCCGCACTTGTGGCGCTAGCTAGCAAACGATCTGAATTCGTCATGGCGGCACTCATATGGGTACACCTATCCATGGGCACCATGATTATATGCTTCACTCAGGTGTACAGTCCGTTTATCACCTCGTGGGCTATATTGGTACTTATTTCCTTTATGTATTACTCCTGGAAGGGCTTCGGCTGGAGCATAATAGCACTGGCGGCAACTGCGCTTGCCTATAATCTATTCCGTCAAGATGACATATTAGCCCATAATTACGGTATAGCCGAGTACGCTGTACTAAGCATCCTAATACTCGCAATAACTACATTTATATCGTATTTATTCGTGCGTATCATTAGCGAAACATTCCGCAAAAACCGTGAGCTCACCATAGCTCGTAAGTCTGAGCTTATGCAGATTAACCGCCAAACAACACTGCTCAACAGTATTAGTGACGCCGTGTTAACGCTCAACAAATATGGCCGCATAACATCACAAAACGCCGGCGCGCAAGTATTTTTCGACACCAACGCATCGCTCATAGGTAGGGATATAGACGTAATATTGCAACTGCGCGACTACGGCAATAAGCCTCGCCCACTCCGCGAAATTATCGCCGAAACAAAATCTTCTTCAAGTAGAGATGATTTATCTATTGGGTCCGGCGGTGAAGTACGCCACTTAAGCATACAGATATCACGCATACGCGGCACGTTTGACGACGAAGAGGAATACGGAGTGGTACTCATTATACGTGATATCACCAAGCAAAAAACCCTAGAAGAAGAAAAAGACGAGTTTATAAGTGTTACGAGCCACGAGCTGCGCACACCAGTAGCCATAGCTGAAGGCAGCCTAAGTAATCTACTACTTATGCAGGAGCGTAAGGCCGATGAAGCAAAATTACGCCAAGCTGCCAACGACGCGCACAATCAAGTTATATATCTAGCCAAAATGATAAACGACCTATCTACCCTATCGCGCGCCGAGCGTGGTGTAGGTGATGCCGTAGAGACAATAAATATCAATAGGCTGTTACATGATTTATTTGCCAAATACACCCCGGAGGCCGAGCAAAAGGGTCTACGACTTGACCTAGACACAGACACTAATCTACCCGAGGCAAACACCAGCCGTCTATACCTAGAAGAAATCCTACAGAATTTCATCACAAACTCTATAAAATACACCAAAGAAGGCTCAGTAACATTTGGCGCGCACTTAGAAGACGATCACAAAATACGCTTCTACGTAAAAGACACCGGTATAGGTATGAGCAAAGCCGACGTGCAACATATATTTGAAAAGTTCTACCGTAGTGAAGATTATCGTACTCGCGAAACCGGTGGTACGGGGCTTGGACTTTATGTGGTCAAGAAGCTAGCCGACAAGCTTAACACTATAGTAGAGGTAGATAGCCGTCTTAATTTTGGCTCAACGTTTAGTTTTATACTCGATACAACTAGCACTATCAAATCCGACACAGACGACACTCAAGCAGCTACAGAGCCCGCTATCATAACACCTGCGCCTGCCCTGGCTACACAGCCAGCACCAGTAGAGCTACAACCAAACCTTGAGCCCGTAGTAGATACGCCTCCGGTAGAAATTGTAGATACAAAAAAACCCGAACCTATTCCTGTCGAACAAGAACCAGTAGAAACCACAGCTCAAACAGAAGAACCTGGCAATGAGCCTAATAAAGATAGCGGTGCCCCAGAAGATACGCTAGATGTAGCGGCAATAGCCGACTCGCTAGAAGCTAACCTAAATGCACTAGAAAATGCCGGCATAGAAACGCACGGTTCCGAAGAAGCTGCAGACACTCAGCCTACCGAGACAAAAGAAGAAATAGTAGACGCAACACCAACCAAAGAAGCGCTAGCGGAAGTTGCTATTGAAGAGGTTGCCGCAGAGGCGCAAGAAGATACAGACAAAGATAAGCCTAAGCCTACTCACAAAAAGACGCATCACAAATCTACGCATGCAAAACGCGGTACCGATGCTAGCGCCATCCACTCGTCTCACTAAAATTTAAAAAGCCCACCCCTAAGGGTGAGCTTGCTGGCTGGCACTACGTATAGCGGCAGCCAAGATGTTTGCGCCGTCGACTGTCGCCTGTGCTTGAACCTCCGAGTCAGTCCTTGCGAACTCCTTGAGCATAAGATCCGACCACACAACGCCATGCTGCAGCAGGTCATCGCGAACTCGATCTACGGTATGCGCGTACACCTGAGCAGAATCATGCACGTTTGAAACGTCCACAGCTTGCATGTACGCCGACAGACCGCTCTCAATCTTGCCACGAACGAATTCGCCAAGATCTTCGATCTGCCACTTGCTGCCAGAGTAGACATAGCCTTCGGCCACATTCCACTTTGCAGTAAGGGCCATACGCCACTTTGCAGTGCCGCCGCGCGCCTTGTCTGGTCGCTCGATGCCATCTACCGAAAGCATGTCTGTACGGTCACGAATATTGACCACTTCCACCCGATACAGACCAGGGATTCGGAACACGAAACCGCTGTACTCTTTGACGCCATCACTGTTTGGTGGTGGGTCTGGAAGCCGTACAAGCTTACCAAATCTTGTCACGACGCCGCGTTCGTATTCACGAATGTAACGAACACTCGACAGTGCCGCTCCACCGGTGATTACTCCGATGATCATCATCAGATTTTGACCAATGAAACCGCCAACTGCACCAAACATGCCACTCACCTCCTAACATAAATGTACTTGCCTATGACGTGGTGTAAGTCTAGCAAAGTAAAGTATAATACTCAACCATAAGCCCGTTTATTACGATATTTGGGCTACATTTTTTAGGTAAGTCATGCTGTACATTATGGCTATTTAGCCCGCCAGCTATAGCTATTCCGGTATAGTTACTGCTAACTATACTATAGGCTTCGTCTACGAAAGGCACCAAGCTCTCTGCGTCCAGTCGCTTACCCGTACCATGCGAAGAGTCAAATAACACATAGTCCAGCAAGTATGCGTAGGCTCCAAGTCTAATCGCCGTATCGTGCGGGCCTAAATCTTCCATGGCGTTTTTGTGCACTTGCAGCAAAACCTCCAAGCCAGTGTCTTTTACCTCATCTATAAACTTCACGCCTATAGTCTTCGTCGCCTACATAGTTTACATCTAGGTACACCTGCGCAACACGCAAGCTGCCTTCACTTGGCGTCAGAGCATCACTAATCCCTGCCTCGCCTACCGGGTACCAGTCAGCACCGTATTTATTTTCGGTGTCCTCACTTCAGTAAAAGCACATGGAGCTATCATGGTGTCGCAGACATCCTACACAAAAGGAGCCGTACAATTTGCACATGACCGTGGGATTAAACTCATGGTACTCGATGATATAATTAAAATGCACGAAAGTACAAGCTAAAAATAGCATACGGGTGCTACCAAAGATAATAGAAACTTAAACATCTCACCTACGATTAACGACCTGTTGCTATATTCGCAGGTCATGTTTGCGATTAATTCTGCGAGAATAATCAGAGTTTTTCCTTGACTGTACGGGAAGTTTGGATTTGTCATAGCGTAATTATAAATAAGATATGCTTTATGACAGTCTACTCTATTGCATAAGTGCTATTGCAGAACTTTGATGACGTATAGTTTATGTATGGCAGGGTGTTTTTTACGAAGCCGGTACAAAACTAGGTTACGATTTATGTAAAATTTCTCCATTGGAATGGATGCCGTGATGATGGGTCATAGCCAGATCCGGTTTTAGGTAGTTTTACATAGATTGCCTCTAGTTCTTGGATTTGTGACGGAATTAATTGATCGCGAAAAATATTTAAAAGATTGCCAAGTCTATGTATAGCGTCATCGATGTAACGTGGGGCTGGAGCTAGAAAGATTATTGGATCCAGATCTGTGAGGTAGATCAAATCTACTGCCTGATCAAC
>JAGQND010000021.1 GCA_020428265.1 Candidatus Saccharimonadota bacterium
TACACCTTTTTAGGCCTATTGGCATTCGTAGTTTTGCTAGCACTTGCCGTAACTTCGTTCGACGCGGCTATCAAATACATGTCATACAGGCGCTGGAAATGGCTACACCGGCTTATATACATAGGCCTCATACTAGCACTACTACATATATGGGCACTAGGTACACACTTACTCTACCCGGGTGTGCGCATAGTTTTTTATGTCATGATCCTGGCGCTCATAGCCATAGAGCTTTACCCAAATATACGACGTATCAACGACAAGTATTTACACCTCAAAACATCTGAACGCATAGTGTTATTCCTGGCCTCATGGGCACTTGCAGCTATCACTGTGTATACTGTTCCTGGCTTCATACAAAACGTTAATTCAGAACACATAAAAGCAATAGGCGACAGCAAGCCAAGCAAAGGACATGGACACTAGTGAAACCTGTTTACGCAGTAATATTTGCGCTTGTCGCGACAACATCTATGCCGCCTGCAGCTTATGCGCACGTGCTCATAACAGACAGTACCCACAGTAAGGGTACAATACTCCACATCAATCCAGACGACGACCCGATAGCAGGTGAAGAATCTAATTTTTTCTTGAACACTCAAGATTTAAATACTGGTGATGGTGGTAAAATATTTTTAACAATCACGAATTTAGCCACTGGCGAAAACCGTCAAGTTAACGCACCTATAATTCAAAAATCCGCAAAACTCGACTATACATTCCCCACACAGGGCGTCTATAATTTAGTTTTTACCGTAAAAAGCAAAACTCAGCAGTACAAATTCTCATATGACCTACGTGTAGCTAGGGGTCTTAATTTGAACAACACAAAAAACACATACCGTGCATGGGCCGACATACTGGCAATATGTAGTACAATAGGAATAGTGGTTATACTTATAATCGCCCTTAACCGCAGGCGAGACATATCAAAACAAAGCACGTTTTAGGAGGTGTTTTATGAAAAAATCAATTTTAGCTTTAATACTAGCATTTTCGCTAACAGCTACTCCAGCTTACGCACACGTTGTCGTAAAACCCAGTGAAGCCAAACCAGCTTCATATCAAACATTCACCGTGAGCGTACCAAATGAGCGAGACAACCCTACAGTTCAAGTTTCACTAGTCATACCAAACTCTATACAATCAGTAACACCAACCGTAAAACCAGGCTGGCAAATCGTAACTGAAAAATCCGGCGAAGGCGAAGCTGCACAGACAACTCGTATTACATGGCAAGGTGGCGAAATCGGCCCAGAGCTACGTGATGATTTTACATTTAGTGCCAAAACGCCAGCTGGCAGCGAAAAAATCACATGGAAAGCCTACCAAACATACAGCGACGGAACCGTAGTAAGCTGGGATAAGTCAGGCAACGACCCCACAGAGTCGGTAACAAGCGGGCCGTTTTCTACAACAATTGTAACTAATGACATTACACCGACAGTAGACAAAGAAACAACTGATAATTCAAGCACAAATGCAACTGTTAATCGTGCATTCTATATATCTGTTGCCAGTCTAGTTGTTGCACTTGGCGCAGTGTTTATAGTATCCAGGTCAAAAGATCGCAAATAACACCTTGTATTAAGAACATACTAGGCGTATGATTAGCGAGGTAATTAGGCGAATCTCGTGACCACAAGAAAGAAAAAATCCAGACGAATCCCTTTAAGCGTAGGCTTAGCAATAGGAGCGCTAGGCGTTGCATTTGGCGACATCGGTACATCGCCGCTATATACTATAAACGCGCTCTTTTACGGCATAGGTCAAACAGCCGTCACGCACAATAATATATTAGGCGGCATCAGCTTAATCTTCTGGATACTCACGCTCGTAGTTACTGTTAAATATATAATATATGTATTTCGTGCCAGCTACCAAGGCGAAGGCGGCGTACTGGCACTACGAGCACTCGTGGCATCGGTGCAAAAGCGCTCTAAGCCACTACTTCTCATCATTATGGTGTTTGCATCTACGCTGCTACTTAGCGATGGTTTTATCACACCTGCAATCTCCGTGCTGTCGGCCGTAGAAGGACTCAATGTCGCGACGTCATTTTTCACAGATTATACCGTACCTATAGCCGCTATTATCCTCACTATACTTTTCACTTTGCAGCGCAAAGGCACGCACAAAATTGGCAAAATATTCGGCCCTGTGATGGTCATATGGTTTGTTGTCATCGGCGCGCTCGGGCTACACCAAATCATACTTACACCAGGCATCTTAGCGGCACTCAACCCGTACTACGCATTTGAGTTTATCGGCAATGCCGGCCTATATCACTTCATGATAGCTATGGGAGCTATAGTCCTAGCGACTACGGGTGGCGAATCTATGTACGCCGACCTAGGGCACTTTGGCAAAAAACCCATACGCCAAGGCTGGTTCTACCTAGCTTACTGGATGCTAATACTCAACTACGTAGGCCAGGGCGCATACTTACTTAGTGGCCAACCAGTCATTAGTGGCAACGTATTTTTCAGCCTAGTGCCAACTATCAATTTGCCGCTAGAACTCACGCAAATATTGGCGCCAGACACAGCCCACATCATAGCTTTTGCACCGATATATTTCATGGTTGTGCTAGCCACCATATCTACAGTCATTGCTAGCCAAGCCCTCATCACCGGAGCTTTCTCGCTCACGTCACAAGCTATGGCACTCGACATGATACCCAAGCTCAACATAGTACACACACACCGCCACCACAAAGGCCAAATATACATACCAGCTATTAACTGGATATTGCTCATCGGTTGTTTGGTACTTGTATTTTTCTTTCAGTCCAGCAGCAACCTCACCGACGCTTACGGCCTAGCTGTTAGTGGAGTTATGCTCTCGACTACTCTCGCCATGTTCCAAATAGCCAAGTATAAGTGGAAATGGCCAACATGGCGCACGTGGCTAATATTTGGTACATTCCTCGTAATAGACGCCACGTTACTTGCGTCAACTTCACTCAAACTACCTACGGGCGGCTACGTACCCGTAGGTATGGGACTCTTGATGTTCGCTATAGTTATAGCCTGGAACTGGGGGCGTGACCTAGTGCGCAGTGCACACGTTTCGTTCATGACATATGCGTCACACCGCGACATGGCTTGGCTAGTAAATGCCAAACGTAACCTCATGCGTGACCGTGAATACGTAGAGCAAGAACGTGAACGCAAATACGTAGAACTCGACCGCGCCGTAGTGTTTCTAGTATCACGGCCCGTAACCAAACTAACCGACAACATACCTATAATTTTGCGCATATTCATGAAGCGTCACGGAGCTATGCCCAAGCATATAATATTCCTCACAATCATCCAGGAAAAGCGTCCATTTGTAGCTGCCGAAAACCGCATAAAAGTCGTGGATTTCGACTACAACATCATGTCTGTTACTGCCCACTATGGGTTTATGCAAGCGCCAGACGGCCTAGATATTTTACATACACTCAAACGTAACGGCTACATAGGCATGAGCTTACACCGCTGCACGGTTGAGGCTAGCGAGGAAGAAGTTTTTGTCGCAAAAACAGCACAATTTATAGATAAATTACGCGTAAAAGTATACCTGTTTTTCAAGCGCATTTCGCCAGGTGCCTGGCACTATTTTCAGCTCGACACCAAGCCTGGGCTATCTAAAACAGTTATACCGATTGTCCTCGGCAAACAGGGTTGGCGCATAGAAATCCCCGAATTCGCCCTAGAAGCCGCAGAAGAGTACATAGACCCCGATACGCGCAAGCCCACCTCTATACAATTTGGCCGCCCACGGTCACGATAGTATAAGTTTAATTGTTATTTTCCAATATAATCGGGCAAGGGTAGTCAAACTCAGTCACGAGCACGGCATATAGTTCTTGCTGATAATTTTCACGGCCTACAGACTCAGCAAGGTAGGGTAGCATGCGAAGTTTTAGTTTTGAGCGCGTAGATTTATCAAGATTTTTTACGTACTCGTCTAAATCGCTAGGCAAGATTATCTTGCTGGCGTATACATGTACCGTCTCATGCTCCAATACCTTCGTCGCGCCGCTAAGCTTTTCTGCCGTAGTTGGCCGCAAAATGTAAACACCTTCGCCGACCACACAACCTTTTGCGCCAATACCACACTTTTCTGCAATATCGTTTGCGGGCAATAGCTGTATGCTCGCGTAATCATCGGCAATGTTTAAACGTGACGAGTGCAATACATCGATAGCTGTGTAGTTTTGCGTAGCCACTACACCAGCAGCATCGGTCGTGCGAGCAAGTAAAACATAGCCAAGTACCACCAAGCCAATGGCTACAAATAACAAACTAAAAAGGCGAGTCGCCCTCGCCGTGAGTATAATACCCATATATTTTAATTATATCATATTTATGTATATTTTGCAATATTACTTAACTTCGTCAGGCAAAAACTTCTTGCCGCTTGCACCCGGATACTTTTCGTAACCTTTGCCATAGCCCAGGCCTTTCATAAGCTTGGTCGGAGCATTACGCAAATGCATAGGCACTTGTACCTCTGGCCATTTAGCCGCACGGTCTTTTGCTAGTGCCTTGAGCTCTACCACCTCGCGCGACTTTTTAGCACGGGCCAAAGCCGTAGCACAGTGGTACAAACTATACTCACACTCCGGCATACCAACGCGCTCCACAGCAGCAAATGTATCTACGGCCAATCCAACTGCACCGTTGCCAGCCAACCCTATGTCTTCGCTCGCAAACACTACCATACGCCGAGCTATAAACTTGGGGTCTTCGCCAGCTTGCAACATACGCGCCATGTAGTATAGCGCCGCATCTACGTCACTACCGCGCAAACTTTTTATAAATGCCGATACAACATTGTAGTGCATATCGCCCTTTTTGTCGTAGCTCGGCAAGCGCTTTTGGGCTGCAGTTTTTATTACGTCAGGCGTAACCTTTTGTGCCAAATTAAGCGCCAATTCTAAATTATTCAAAGCCAGTCGAGCATCTCCACCAGCTAGTTCAGACAGATAATCTATAGCTGCTTTACTCACACGTTTAGTCGCGCCCACAGCCTTGACAGCGCGCAATATTACCAGACGCATATCATCGGTACTTAGCGGTGCGAGCACTAGCACGCGCGTGCGTGACAATAGTGGGGTTATAATTTCAAAACTCGGGTTTTCTGTAGTGGCGCCTATAAGCGTAATTAGCCCAGACTCTACATGCGGCAAAAATGCATCTTGCTGCGCCTTATTAAACCTATGAATTTCATCTACAAACAGCACTGTGCGCTGACCCAGATTCCAGCTTACTCGCGCTCGCTCCACAACCTTAGTTACATCGGCCTTGCCGGCCGTCACGGCGCTAAGCTCTATAAACTCCGCCTCTACTTCGTTTGCAATTATGCGCGCTAGTGTAGTCTTGCCGCAACCTGGTGGCCCCCACAATATCAAACTCACAGGCTGCTTGTTTTTGACAATCTGCCGTAGTATCTCGTTTTCACCGAGTAGTTGCTGCTGACCAATCACATCACTTAGAGTATTTGGCCGCATACGCTCCGCCAGCGGCTTATTGCTATCCATATGCTAAGTATACTGTGTTAGTAAATACTGCTCAACATAAATCCACTAGGGCAATTGTTGACATACATACTAGACTGTACTCTGAGTGCGTTGTAGTTCTTGAAGCTAAAGTCTACCATAAATTCTTTTACATCACTACTACCACCAGGCAAACGCACTGGTTTGTATGTACCGATTTTTATAACGCCGCGCTGAGTGCCATTGTATTGATACACGGTCTCTGCGCTCGTTAAATTACATGCGCGGTACTGCTCCAGCTCAAAATCAAGGTCTACAAGATTATCTGGCTCATCGCCTAGCTGCACCGCTATGTTACACTGCGGGGCGTCGTCTATGTAGCTAAGTACAGCCTTTTCGTACGAAGCCTCGACTGCCAATTCATTTAAAGACCGACCGGCTGTAGGCGAGGTGACGGACGCACTCTTGAGGCCTAACCTTATATATTTCTCGTCGTTATCCGACCTCACAGCAGGCTCCACTACAACTACATCGCATAAATCTACATATTGCTGCACATCAACTATATCGGTATAAAAATCTTCGTCGCTATAATTATCCTGATATTTATCACCGTAGCGACCATAGTCAGGCTTAGGTACTTCTGTGCGTATCAGCGGAGTAGTAGCCGCGAGTAGTAGAAATACACCACCCACAAGCGCCACCACAGATACAGCATACTCCAACACCGAAAACTGCGCAGGCTGCTTGCTAGTAGCATATCCCGAAAGTGCCAACGCGCCCACCGCAAGTGCGGGCAAAGCTATAACTGTACTCACAATATACAAAGTGTGAAGTGCGTCACCAGAAAAAGTATCTGATTTCAGCAACTGCACCGTATTCACGATTACTGCCAACAGCACAAGTATATTTACGACTATCAATATATATTTAGCTACGTTACGCAAAATCGAGTTATTCATACATATACATTAGCACAATAGCTTCGCTTTAGTATATTGACATATTATAGATATTATTGTAATATGTATATGTCAGATCTACTTAGGAGGATCTATGTACGTAATGGGCTACAACACTCGCAACCGCGAGGTAATCGACCATAGGTTCGACACGTTCTACATCTTGTGCCTTCTCGGCATGACAGTGGGCATGTTTGAGCTCACCACGAACTACGGCTTCGGGTCATCACAGATCAATCTGGGCGGCATCGCGTGCGGCCTGGTGATTCTGCTGATGATCGGCGCCAAAGTGTACCAGCACTATCTCAAGCGCAAGAATCCTTCGCTGGAGGAGCTGGTGGTAAAGTACAAGAACGACCCGTACGTTCTGGTGAACCATATCTTCGACGAGGCGTCCCGTAGCGCCAAATCTGGTTTCAAGGAAATCGCCAAGATGGACTTGGTGGCTCACTCGACAAACGAGCAGTACGATGACTACTTGCGCTTCCTGCACGCCAGCAAAACGGCACTGCGTAGCGCAACTACGGCAAACTTCGAGTCTGTCGTGAAGGCCATCAGGGAAGAGGCCTACGACCTCGCCCACGAAATGACAACCAACGCATACATCGTTCAGTTGTCTCACGGGCACTCCTAAACCCAAGCGCACTCCAGTAGTGCGCTTTTAAAATACATAAAACTTTTTTGGCGACAATATTTAGGCGTATTATATATGTATGAAGAAGCCAAACTATGAACTTGCCAACCATGAAGCCGTATACGATTTCTACAGCGACTACCGACCTATAAAAACTCTTACTAAAAATGCCTACCGCCTACTAAATAAGGTTATGAAACCAACAGTCAGCTACGGAGAGTTATACCGTGAAGAGCTAGACTACTTAGCACGCCGCGACACGCCACTTATACTAGCACTCAACCACCAGTCCGACCGCAACGACCAGTGGACATCTGCAGCCGTAGCATACAATATGCTACCTCAAAAAGTTGGTGACATAGGCATACTCGTAAAAAGCACATTCTACACAGGCGAGCTATTAGACGAAATGAAAGTTAGCCGTAGCAAAATTATCCGCCCCGTAGCCCAGCGTGCACTGACAAACTTCGTGAACACCATGGGTAGCGTACCCGTGTATCGCCCTGGCGACCAGTCGAGCGAGCAACACGATATGTCTATGTCAGCCACCGACGAATTGTTTGACGTACTAGCCGAGCGCATGCACCATGGTATGCCCACCGCCATATACCCAGAGGGCACAGCCGACACCACCGACCCAACACACATAAACCCCATTAAGGGCGGCATAGCACACCTGGCGCTACGTTCTATTGATTACAACGACACCAAGCCTACGGTAATAGTACCAATCGGTATTAGCTATCCGGCGTACAAGCACAAAGTTAACCGTAAGGGAAACGAATCGGTACAGCCAGCAATACTAAAAGACGCTCATGCGCACGTAGGCGAGTTTTACTACGTAGAGCCAGGTAGCACAGTAAACGAAGTCCGCGCCGAGACAGCTCGTGTACTACAAGGTGCCGTTACTACAGCATTTGAAACTCAAAACCCAACGTATTCATAGTAAATCATAGCAAATTTAAAACCCCCTCCTAAGAGGGGGTGTCTGCCTTAGCAGGGAAGTGACTCCGGCAGCGTGACGGGCGTCTCGCCGCCCGGGTAGGCCTGACAGACCTCCAGTCCGCGCGCACGCAGACCGTCAATCATAGCCACCACCGACTCCACATTGAACCCATTGTGATTCATATGCATAAGCACAGTATCACCCGGGCCACTGTTCGCCAGCACATAGCTCACGATACTGTCGGCCGACTTTCCCTTCCAGTCGTTGGTGTCCACGGTCCACAGCCACGGCTTCATGTTAACCGCTTCGTAGCCAGCCACCACGTTGGCGCTATAGGGCGTAGTGAAGAACCCGTCACCATACGGCGGACGACCAAAATTGGTCACCACGCCGGGTGCGCTGAGTTCGCGAATCACACCGTCCACCGACAACTTACTCAGAGCCTTGTGCGACACCGAGTGGTTAATGACGTACTGGCCATTTGCCCGGGCGATGTCCACGACACCTTGGCCGAGCTCTTCGATGCACTGGCCAATCGGCGCAAGCACCAAGCCCACGTTGCGAGCTTTGGCAGCCTCGGACACTTGGCGGAGTTGCTCCACCGATTTCGGACAATCATCGAAGGTCAACACTACACGGTCGGTGTAGTTTGGTCCTTTGAAGATATCGTAGGTCCCGCTAGGTGCGGGACCTACCGGTACCGGTGGCGGCGCTTCAACAGTCTTGAGAAGCTGCGTGACTTGCGGCACAGACACAATCTGTACCCCATTGTCAGCCGACTGAGCGGCATCGTTACACCCGCTCAGAGTCAGCGCAAGTGCACCGGCCGTAGCCATGATTCCCATGGTCGCTTTATTCCAGAGCTTCATTGATTTCCTTCCAAAAAGTGACAATGACTTACATATTGTACAATATTTATTTACATTTTACAACATTTATATTATAATAGGTATTATGAATAGCACGAGTAAGGCTCTGAGTCCTGTCCGTAACTATCTCATGAAAGGATTAACAATCGGTGCGGCTGCACTAGCGCTAGCAGGCTGCACGGGTACGACCGCCTTGGCCGACGAGCCGGGCGACGGGCCGACCATTGTGTCAGTACCGCAAGACTCGCAGGAATACCATGCGGTGTCGAACGTCAGTCAGCTGCCCGCACAGTGGGAAGCTGCCATGCAGGGTATGCCCGGTCGTGTGGACATCGCCGTGTACGACCTACGTACCGGCGAGACCGCACAGTGGGCGACCCCTGGCGCAGACACGTTCAATACGGCGAGCATCGTCAAGTACTCGATTTTGGTGGAAACTCTCCGCCAACATCAAGTCAGCGGCGAGCCGCTGAGCGAGTACGACGTGCAACAGGCCGAGGCTATGATTCAACAGAGCGACAACTCTGCGGCATCATACCTGTGGCGCAAAGCTGGTGGGGCCGAAGCTATGCGGGCGTTTTTCGCAAGCATCGGCGCCAATGCAACTCAGCTGCGCAACAGCTGGGGTGTCACACTCACCACAGCGCTCGACCAGTTGCAGGTGCTCAAGCAGCTCACGCCGCTCGGTACCACGCTCACGCCGGAGTCCATCGCACTCATGAACTCCATTTTGGCCGGGGTCACTCCCAGCCAACACTGGGGTGTCAGCGGTGGAGTGCCAACCGACGTGCCCGTGTGGCTGAAAAACGGCTGGCTCTACGACAGCGCCACCGGCAACGACTATTCCGGCACTAGCAGCTGGACAGTCAACAGCATCGGCAACGTGGGCGACCGCTACCTGATTGCTATCTTGAGCGAAGGCAACCCGGTGGGCAGTAATCGCGCCGAACAACACGGCATCGAGCGCCTCGAAACGCTCGCCGGCATCACTTGGGCCAACTTGGCCTAAGTCACACCCCCTCTTAGGAGGGGGTTTTAAATTTACGTACTACCAGTAGGGCTGGCTAGGGGAGTTTCAGGCGCATGTATGTGCATGTCGGTATACGGTGCGCCAGCCGGTATAAACGGGTACACATTATCAGTTTTTTCTACTTTTACTTGCACTATCACCGGCTTATCTTTTACGGCCAAAGCTTTATTTACGCCACCCGCCAAATCATCACGACTATCTATATATATTCCCTCGGCGCCTTGTAGCTTAGCAATTTCGGCGAAGTTTGGGTTGTCAGACATATCCACGGCACTCTCGCGGTTTTCATGAAACAATTCTTGCCATTGCCGCACCATACCTAAGTATTCATTGTCGAGCACAAATACTTTTATAGGGACCTTGTAGCGCACTGCGGTCATCACTTCGGCCATAGTCATTTGGTAGCCGCCATCGCCCACAAACGCCACAACTTCGCGCTCGGGCTTGGCTATTTTAGCACCTATAGCTGCCGGCATACCGTAGCCCATGGTACCTGCACCGCCGCTCGTCACCCAAGTGTCCGGTTTATCTACTTTCCAAAAATGCGCCGCCCACATTTGGTGCTGACCCACATCGGTCGTAGCTATGGCATCTCCACCAGTTTGCTCGTACACCTCCTCTATAACCTCTTGCATAGTTAGCTGCTCACCGCGCTCATACGCCAGCGGGTAATCAGCCTTGTTTTTTTGCACCACCCTCAGCCACGCCGCACGAGTTTTTACAGCAGCGTCCACATGCTCAATCATGCAGTCTAGCGCAACTTGCGCGTCGCTTACCACACCTATATTTACAGCTATAATTTTATTTATCTCAGCTTCGTCTACATCTACATGTGCCTTAAAAGCATTTTTGCC
>JAGQND010000022.1 GCA_020428265.1 Candidatus Saccharimonadota bacterium
AGTAGCGCAGCCAGTATATACGGTTGTCGATAGCGCCGTAGCCAATGCTGTGGCTGGCAAGACAATCCAAGCTGGTACATATTTTGCCGATGACAGTGATTGTGACCGCAATGTAGTCACGCCAAAATGTACTACAATCGGCGCGGCTGTAGCTGCAGCGCAAGACGGTGATATTGTTTTGCTACGAAGCAACTTTAGCCCAGCTAGCGAAATCTTGGTGAACAAAAATATTACAATCGACGGTAACGGTCGTACTGTTTGGGGCGAATTCAACACAAATGGTAGCAATAACTCTATATTTGAACTGAGCGCTCCTGCGACTATTCAAAACGTAAATCTTAGAGGCAAGAACCACTCTATTCACGGTATCAATGCTTGGCACACTAATGGTGACGCTACTGTTTGGGGTGTAACACTCGAAAACTTTGGTAAAAGCGGGCTCAACGTGGGTGAGCAAGCTCGTGTAGTTGCCGGTAACCTAACAACTAGCGGTAACGGCTGGCACGCAATCGATGTAGACAAGACTGGTTCTTGGCTAAAACTTGGTGGTATCAACAGCTTTAACGAGAACCCTAAAGTACCTGTAATTTATGTAGATGACGTAAATGTCGGTACTATTGGTGTGATTGATAGTCCAAATCTATATGGCCACATTGACAACACTGGACACTTACTTGATGCTGTAAATTATCGCACCGGTGATCGTGCATATTTCTTGGCGCTAGATGCACCAGAGCTTGTGGCACCTAGTAATAACAGCTCTGTTAAAGGTGCGTCACTAACAAATAGTTGGACGGCGGTAAGCGGAGCAGACCACTATGTGTATGAAAGCTACAACGATGACGATGCATCTGCAAATAGCTTACGCTGGCGCGAAAGCTTTACTAGTACAAGCAAAACGGCTACTAACGTTGCAAATGCTACTTTCTGGTGGCGCGTTAAGGCGGTGAACTCGTTCGGGCTAGAGAGTTCATGGAGCTCATTGTATAAAGTAACAGTTGATAATACTGCGCCATCTGTACCTACATTTACTATGTACGATGCAGACGGTAATGTTATAACTAGTGACATTACTACCAAGGAATTCAAATTTGTACTAAATTCGTCTAGTGACGTTGTACGATATCAGCTTAGGTATACAAATGATATAGCGGGTGCGGCTGTAAGCTCATGGAGCCCAAATGATATCAGTGCAACTGGTCATATGGCTACACTTGGTGAATATATAGATAACTTTACTCAGGGCGAGGGTGTTCACCACTTTAGCTTTAGCGCGTGTGACGCTGCTGGCAACTGCTCGGCATTTAGCACACCGTTTACGGTGAATTATAGTAAGACCGCTCCAGCTGTCGCTAATCCAGAAACACCTGTAACGCCAAACCCACCCGCAAATAACCAAGATAATAGTGGTCAAGCAGGTGCGAATAACGGCGGCCAGCAGGGTGCTAGCACTGGTGCTGTTGCAAACGGTTTTACTAATGTAACCGTAGATGGCCAAACTGCTGCTGATAATACTGACAACACCGGTGATAGCGTACTTGGTGAGCAGGATAATAAAACTGCTGAAAAAATCAGTACATATGATGACGGTGAAACCACTCCAGAAGTTAAGGGTGCGAGTGACGAAAAAGGCTGCACTAAATTCCTAGGTATCTGCTGGTACTACTGGATTCCTATAGTCATAGTTGTGGTTGTACTTGGCCGCTGGCTATATGGCACACTGCGTCGCCGCGGCGAGGGCAACGCCTAGTAGAGTCTGACCGCTCCCGTAACAAACACTCAATATAGAACAACACTAGCGAGAGGCATAAAAGCCTCTCGCTTTTTGTTTGCTATGTGCTACACTAGTTATAAATGGTTATGCCATGAAAAAAACAGTTAAAAAACCACTAAAACGAACATTAGCCAAAGCACACGTTGTAACACGTGTGCGCAAGCGTGTGCGCCGCCAGGCCAAGCTGGCTGTGGTGCCACACCAGGACAACGGGTTCCGCCCGCACCTGGTGCGCTGGTATGGCGTACTGCTGCTGTTTTTGGTTATAGGTGGGCTGTTTGGCACAAACTACCTAAAAACTGGTACCGTGCTGGGCAACGAAGCGCCTATAATAGCCGAGGACTTGCTGGTAGACACTAATAAAGAGCGTGCTAGTAGTGGCCTGGGTGAGCTGCAGTTAAACCAAGAATTATCTAAGGCGGCGTATTTAAAGGCGCAAGATATGTTCCGTCAGCAATACTGGGCACACGAAGCGCCCGATGGTACTACTCCGTGGGCTTGGTTTGCTAGAGTGGGGTACAACTACGCCTACGCTGGTGAAAACTTGGCCAAAAACTTTGCTACGGCTGATGCCACGGTAGCTGCCTGGATGGCGTCGCCTACGCACCGAGCAAATATACTAAATGGGCACTATCAAGACGTAGGCTTTGCTATAGTAGATGGCCTGCTGGACGATAAAAAAACCACTCTAGTGGTAGCAATGTATGGTGAGCCTATGGCAAAGGCAGCCGTAGAGGGAGCCGCAGCTATAGTGCCAAAAGTTGATATAGGCACTGTGGGTAATATGAGCCCTATGTCGAAGTTTGGCGTGGCTATGCAAACTATGACCCCTGCGGCGCTTAGTTCGGTGGTTCTTCTGATGTTTACGGCCATAATATCTCTAGGTGGCGTAGTGTATCGCAAGCAAATACCAATAGGTGTGCGGCGAGAGTGGCGCTACCATGGCGATATGTATAAAGCCGCCGGCCTTACAGTAGTAGCTGTGGTTATAGTCATGTTGTATTCTGGTGGGCAAATTTAGGCTATACTAGTACGTATGAGCACTACTGTAACAAAAGCAATTATATCTGTGGCTGGCTGGGGTACGCGCCGCCTGCCTATTACCAAAGCTATCGACAAATGTATGCTACCAGTTGGCAACCGTCCTATAGTTGACTACGTAGTTCGTGACTGCGTAAAAGCAGGCATTCACGACATAATATTTGTGGTGAACAAAGGAAGTACTCAGCTGCAGGAGTACTATGGCAACAATGAACGCTTAAATCAATATCTGCAATACAATCAAAAAAGCGACCTTATAGAGCTTGCGCATCCACCGGCAGGTATCAATTTTACGTATATCGAGCAAGATTCAAACGATAAATACGGTACAGCTATACCTGTGGCTCTAGCTTATAAGCATATTCAAAAGGGCGAGAGTGTGGCTGTACTCATGGGCGATGATTTTGTGTACAATGCCGACGGTTCCGACGAACTTACGCGTCAAATAGCAGCTACGCCACAAGGTGGTAGCAGTATGTTAACTACTACCGTGCCTATGGATCAAGTAGGCCGTTATGGTGTAGTGCAGTTCGACGAAGTAACGGGTGCTTTTGTGGGAATTGTAGAGAAACCTCAGCCAGAAATGGCTCCGAGTAATCAAATAAACGTGAGTAAATACATACTAAACTACGATATGCTTACGCGCATACATGATTACGGCCAACTAGAAGTCACAGGTGAATTCTACATAATAGAGCCTATACGTATGGCTGTGGTAGAGGGTCAGGTAATGACCGTAGTGCCTGCCCAGGGTGAATACATGGACTGCGGCAATGTACGCGGCTGGTTGCACGCCAACAATACTATAGTAAATCACATGGCTTAGGCTTGAAAATATCCCTCATATCTGTTACAATGAGTAACTGATTGTATAAATAATAAGAAGGATCATATGAAAGCAGTTATCAAGGTTGGCGGTAAGCAGTATCTTGTCGCCGAAAAAGAGACCCTCCTGGTGGACCTCCTCCCGGAAGGCACAAAAGAGCTCACACTTGATGCACTTTTAACCGTTGACGGTGAAAAGTCAGTCCTAGGCACCCCTACAGTAAAGGGTGTGAAGGTGAGCGCTAAAGTAGTAGAGCCACTTGTAAAGGGTGACAAAATCCGCGTGATTCGCTACAAGAGTAAAAAGCGTGTTCACAAAGAAAACGGACACCGCCAAAAATACTCACAGATTGAAGTAACTTCAATCAAATAGTAACCCAAACAGACGTGCAAAAGCGCGTCTGTTTTAGTATAAAATGAGGGCTAGTGCGTGCTATAATGGGGTAAATGAGCGAGGGTAAAAAAGCTTCTATTATAACTGTGACAAACCAAAAAGGTGGTGTTGGCAAAACCACTAGTGCTGTTAATATTGCGTATTATTTGGCCAAGGCCGGCAAAACTGTACTGCTGGTAGACCTAGACCCTCAGGGCAACGCCACAAGTGGCCTGGGTATCGACAAAAACACCCTAGAAGACACCATGAGCGAAGTGGTACTACAGAAAGTACCTATTACGTCTGTAGTGCTCAAAACAGATCACAAAAATCTATGGCTGGCGCCGACTACGCCACACTTAGCCAATACCGAAGCACAGTTGGCTGGTATGCAGAGTAAATTCACTCGTTTGCGCCAGGCTCTTGCTACTATTGAAGACCAGTTCGATTTTATTATTATAGATAGCCCACCTAGCCTTAGCTTGCTGACGGTAAATGGCCTTATAGCGGCTAAATATGTGCTTATACCAGTACAGGCCGAGTTCTATGCTATGGAAGGCCTAGGGCAGCTGCTTGAGACTATGAAGTTAGTCCGCAAAGGCATGAACACTGGCCTAGAAATCATAGGCGTGTTGCCAACCATGGTAGATTCACGTACTACGCTTAGTAAGCAGGTAGTAGAGGAAATTAAGCGTAATTTTGGCGCCAAGGTGTTCAATAGCGAGATTCCACGTAATATTCGCTTGGCCGAAGCGCCAAGTCATGGTGTGCCTGTAGGAGCGTACGACCGCTGGAGTAGGGGCGCTAGGGCGTATAAGTCAGCTGCAAAGGAGGTTATAGACCGTGTCAGTTAAAAAAGGCCTAGGTAGAGGCTTTGATTCGCTCATACCTACAGATTTAATAGATGAGTCGCTCGACCCAACCGCTAAGCAAGACGAAAAATTGAGTTCACTACGCGAGCTCAATATAGATGACGTGAAGGCTGACCCAGACCAACCACGTCGCACATTTGACCAAGAAGCACTCGACGAGTTGGCCGTATCTATAGCCGAGCATGGTGTTATACAGCCAATTGTGGTTATATCTAGTGGCAGTAAGTTTGAAATAGTAGCTGGCGAACGTCGTTATAGGGCCAGCAAGCAGGCTGGGTTCAAAACCATACCTGCGATTGTACGTACGCTTAGTAGCCAGAATAAGCTAGAATTATCGCTGATAGAGAATTTACAGCGTCGTGACCTAAATGTACTCGAAACAGCTACCGCGTACTTAAAACTGCGTGATCAATTCAATATGTCGCTCGAAGACATAGGTAAGCGCGTGGGGGGTAAGTCGGCTAGTGCAGTAAGCAATACTTTGCGCCTGCTACGCCTGCCGCATATGGTACGCAAAGAAATCCAAGCTGGTACGCTTACCGAGGGTCAAGCTAGGCCTCTCATAGCCTTAGAAACTGCCGTTATAGCTAAAATATTACCCAAAATCATTAGCGAAGATTGGAGCGCCCGCAAGATAGAACAGTACGTTGTATCTGTAAAAGCAGGCTCAGAGGATAACGCTAAGGGCGATAACCCTGCCGTAGATAATAAAGTTATAGATCATTGGCAAAAACGTCTGGGTACCAAAAATGTATCTATCCGCACCAATAGTCACGGTGCTGGCCAAGTTGTAATCAAGTTCAAAAGCCAAGAAGAACTAGATAAAATACAGAAACTTTTGGGCTAATCTATAGCCTAGAAGCCGCGGATTGCGGTAAAAGGGAATATACGCATACTTACAGGCCCCACTACGTCGTATAGTGGTATATAGCCTAGGCCGTTGCGTGAATCGTATGAATAATTACCTTCGCGGTGGTCACCACTTACAAATAGTGTGCCGTCTGGTACTACACCGTCAAACGAACCTGAAGTTGGGCTGCCTGGCTCGCCGTGATTGTCATTATCTGGGTCGAAGCCTGTAGGGTGTGCAGGATTATATACGGTGTAATGACCATCTGCTAGCACTACGCGCTCGCCTGCAAAGGCTATCACTCGTTTAACTATGTATTCGTCGGGGTTACCGGCGGTGTACATAGGGTTTTTAAATACTATCACTTGGCCGCGGTCTGGCACGTAAGGCTTGTTTTTTAGTGAAGATACCGTTACTGGTATGCGATTTACTATCAAGCGGTCGCCGGTATAGAGAGTTTTTTCCATACTAGGCCCCTCGACGTTAAAACTACGAAATATATAAGTGTTGATAAATAGCGTGCCGAGAATAACGGCTACTATAAAGAATATTAAACCCGATAAATCTTTTAAAAATGGGTGTTTTTGTCCAAAGGCTTTTGTTTTTTCCATCTCTAACTACTATACAGAAAAAACCTTATAATTTACATAGCTGCTAGTCATAAGCACAAAAATTCTATATAATAGTTAAAGTATTTATGGCGAGAAAAAATAATGCAATGGACGGATTTGTATCGCGTCGTCCGGAGCGAAGAGTGGGTGGTACAATCGGCGGAGACAAAAATCCGCCTATTATAAAGGCCCCCGTAGAAGCCAAAGACGACACCCCTAGGCCGACTAGGAGTGGTGTTTCGCGTGCTGAGATAGATATGTCGCTACGTGGCATAGACACCGATGAGCAACAAGAGAAAGTACCTAAGCCGAGGCGTCGTGACCGTGACAGTAAGCCCGTAGGTACTACCAAGGGCCGCGGCAAAAAAATAGCTAAAGTCATTGCTACTTTAGTGCTAGTTATTGGCCTGGGTATGGGCGGTTATGTAGGGTTTAAGGCATTTATGGCCAGCGCCAACGTGTTCAAGGGCGGCTTCTTTGACTTATTCCAAAACCAGCCACTCAAGCAGGATGCAAATGGTCGCAGTAATATTATAATTCTCGGTACATCAGAGGACGACCCAGGGCACCAAGGTGCAAATTTGACCGACTCTATGATGATACTTAGTATCGACCAAACTAAGAAAAACGCATTTATGGTAAGCATACCGCGTGACTTATATGTAAAGTATGGCGAGGCCTGTAACTCTGGGTATCAGGGTAAGATAAACGAATACTACAACTGTATACACGATGGTGAGGGTGTAGATGCCGATCGTAAGGCGCTCGCCAAGGAAGCTGAGTTTGTGGGGCAGATATTTGGCATGGATATACAATATGGTGTAAACGTTAATTATACTGTGATGCGCGAAATGGTTAACGCCGTAGGCGGCTCTATAACAGTAAATATCGAAGGTAACGGGCCGACTCCGTATGGAGTAAAAGAAGGCAGCGTGATGGATAGCAACTTTGACTGGAAGTGTGGTGTAAGTAACCCTAAATACACTAGGGCTATGGTGATCGAACGTTGTCCACCGCGTGGACACTTCATAGACTACGGCCCCGGGCCACAAAAGCTCGATGCCGAGCATGCACTTTACCTCGCTCAGGCCAGGGGAGATTCTGCACCTACTTGGGGCTTAGCTCAGTCTAATTTTGATCGCGAAAAAAACCAGCAAAAAATCATAAAAGCACTCAAAGAAAAGGCTACAAGTATAGGTGTATTAACTGATTTTGGTAAAGTTTCTAGCATGATAGATGCACTGGGCAATAATTTGCGCACTACTTTTGAGGCTAAGGAGTTCCGTACCCTTGTAGCGCTTACCAAAGACATCAAGAACGACGACATACGTTCTATAAGCCTGGTGGACAAAGATGACCCTATAATGGGTACTGATATGGTAAATGGTATGAGTGTGGTTGTACCAGAGGCTGGTACGTACAATTACACTAAACTTCAGTCTTACGTACACAAGAAGATGAATTCTGATCCAGTTGCTGAAGAAGCTGCGCCGATAATGATACTTAACGGTTCGGGCGTGGCTGGCCTGGCGCAAGAGGAAGCCGACAAGCTTGAAAAAGCTGGGTATACCATATCGGACTTCGACAATGCACCAGAAAGGAGCAAGGCTTACCCTCGCTATACCGTGTACCAGATAGGTGAAGACGCTCCAGCTACGGCTAGTAAGCTACAGGCAAGGTACAAGGTAAGCATACTCAAAACGAAGCCACCTATTGAGGTAGCCGATGACGTGAAATTTGTAGTAATAGTGGGGCCACAACCGACTGACAAACAGTAGTCGTGGTATAATAGTGTAAGTTTATGGAATTTTTGCGGACAGCGCGACGTAAATCACTACTTAGCGAAATAATATACATAGGCCTCAATATAGCACTTGCGGGCTTGGTACTACTTTTGGTAGTAACTACTGGCACGCCATGGGCGGCGCTACTTTTGGTAGTCCTCAGCAAGTGGCGTATATTTGCCGTACGCCCTCGCTATTGGTTCGCACACGTTGAGTCCAACATGGTAGATGTCATAGTGGGCGTGGGTACAGTGCTTCTTATGTATACCGCTGGTCAAATAGCTCCGGGTGGTGCTTTGCTGACTCAAATAATTCTTGCAGTACTCTACGTACTATGGCTTTTGCTCCTTAAGCCTCGCTCCAAGCATGTACTGGTGTCACTACAAGCCGCGGTGGCAGTGGTGGTGGGCACTATGGCTGTCGCTAGTGTGTCATATGAGTGGTGGTCTAGTGCTTTCGTGTTATTCATGTGGCTCATAGGTTATGCTGCGGCGCGCCACGTTTTATATATTTATTCTGACGAGCACACGCGATACCTAAGCCTTATTTGGGGCGTAGTATTCGCTGAGTTAGGTTGGGTTTCGTACCATTTGTTGGTTACCTATGAGCTGCCTTTTGGGCTAGCTATCAAGGTGCCAGAAATCACTCTTATATTGATAGGCTTGAGTTTTGTCGCAGAGCGTATATTTGCGTCACAGCATGCCAACGACGGTGAAATTAAGCGCAACGATATACTTATGCCTGTTATTTTTGTTACTGGCCTGATAGCTGTTTTATTGCTACTATTTACTTCGGTAAGTATAGGCACAGTTTAAGAAATATATAAGCTAAAGCGTATAGAGTGGGGTATATGGACGACAAAAAAAGCACTAAATCTGACAAAAAAATCGTAACGAGCTACAAGGCTGTAAGTAAGCCGCACCGAGTTAAAACGGGCAAATATGTATCAGCGGTTGTACTGCTTTTAGCTGGTTGTTTTATCATGGGCCTAGCGGGTGGTTATATTTCTTCTAGGTACAACACCCTCACCACCATAGACCGCAGTATGGCGCGCGACGGCAACACTGTAGTTAGTGCCGAGGAAGAAGACATCTCTTCTGTGGCAAATAGAGTAGGGCCTAGTGTGGTTTCTATTGTGACTACTAGTACCACGCAGACCATGTTTGGTGCGCAAAAAATGCAAGGTTCGGGCAGTGGCATAATTATAAGTAAAGACGGCTACATACTTACCAACAAACACGTAGTGTCTGGCAGTAGCAAAGTGTCGGTAATACTCAGTGACGGTACAGTTTACGATGACGTAAAAGTTCTCGGTACGGACCCGCTGAATGACTTAGGGTTTATAAAGATAGATGGCGTAGATAATCTTAAGCCAGCTGCGCTAGGCGACTCAAGCTCGGTGCGTATAGGTCAAAAAGTCGTAGCTATTGGTAATCCGCTAGGTGAATATCAAAATACTGTCACGAGCGGTATCATCAGTGGCACTGGGCGCCCAATCTCAGCACAAGATGGTAATTCTGTAGAGAACCTCACAGACCTAATCCAAACTGATGCAGCCATAAACCCTGGTAATTCAGGCGGTCCATTGGTAAACCTTAGCGGTCAAGTGGTTGGTATAAATACGGCGGTGGCTGCGGATGCGCAGGGCATAGGCTTCGCTATACCTATAAATTCGTCAAAAGGTATCATAAAGAATCTTCTTAAAACCGGCAAAGTATCACGTGCTTACATAGGTGTGCAGTACATCACTATCACTCCAGAAGTTGCCAAAAAATACAATTTATCAGTGAAAAAGGGTGCATACGTGAGCTCCGATAGTGGCTCAAGTGTTATACAAGGAAGCCCAGCAGAAAAAGCAGGCGTAAAAGATAAAGATATCATAACTAAAGTCGGCGATATATCTGTGGGCGACCGCGGCAACGTATCAAGCTTAGTGTCAGAATATACTATCGGCGACAGAGTGCCACTACAAATTTTGCGTGACGGTAAATATACAACAGTAGTCGTGACACTCGAGGAGTATCAGGCACCACAGTCAACTTCTACTGGTGAGTAAATAGAGTTATGAGTCCCTCGGTTGCAAGGTGTTTGTAGCCCAGGGACTCGGCGTAGTTTATGATATCTGGTATTTGCCTAGCGTCAGACTCAAGTAGTACATAGCCTCCGGAGTTGAGCCATAGCAGGGCTTGGTCGAGCAGCTTATATATTAGTGATAGTCCTTGGTTGTCTGCATATAATGCCAGCGAAGGTTCGGCGTGAGTTTCTGGCGAAACTTGCCATTTTTTGTCTACATAGGGAAGGTTGGCTACCAGTATGTCCACTTGTATGCCAAAGCTCCGCAGCAAATCGTTTTTGACAAGGTTTACTTTTGCACTGTTTGCACTGGCATTTTCTTTGGCTAGGTTTAGTGCTTGCTGGTCTATATCGCTAAGCACGACATTTAGCTCGGGCCATTCGAGTTTGGCGGTTATGCCTAGGCAGCCGGTGCCAGTTCCTATATC
>JAGQND010000023.1 GCA_020428265.1 Candidatus Saccharimonadota bacterium
CGCTTGACTTCCTTGCGTAGCAAGTCGTCGAATTGCGGCGCATAGCACTCGAACACTGGAGCCGTGATATTGAATCCGCCGAGCCCGCCAAACACATTGACGATATTAAAAATCGTCTGTCCGACTGGCCCGTCGTACACGGTGTAAGCCTGAGGGTCACGGCGCATGCCGAGGTAGCCCATCAGGTCGTTGGCTCCGATACGCAGGCAGTCAATTTGGCCGCGATACGAATCAAAAACCTCCAGTAGTTCCATGCAGTGCGACTGATTGACGATCTGGTTGGATTCCAAAATCGGCATCAGTTTGAAGTGACTCGTTGCAACTGCTTGAGCGTATGTTTCGAATCCGGTGTCTACTTTTGGGATCACGAAACCATCGATTTTTTCGACGCCATCCATGTGCAGGATTTGCCGAAAAACGCCGTGATTTCGTGCTCGCACATAGGTGCATACTTCGCCGTCGGTTGACATGCGACGCAGTACCTTGCTGACATTTAGCAGTGCTTGCTGCACTTCGCCATCTGCCACCGAGTCTTCGGTGCATATGACGACGCGCCACACTCCGTCGTGTGCTCTACCCTTTTTGTCGTTGACGTGCCGTTGTTCTATGGCCGCCAGCAACGTTTCGGGCGAAAATGTCGCCCGCATGTAGAGCGTCGGATGCAGGTAGGAACGGTACATTGCAGTCCTCTCGGGGGTTGTTGTCACAGATATGCCAGCAGGGTTTTGAAGTTCTGCTGATACTTGTGGGTTTTATCTAGGCCATCTTGGATGATGGCATCGTAGATGCTGCGAGTTTGGGCAGGGTTTAGCATGTCGAAGAAATTATTCACTTCGCATGCGTCTTCTTGCTCCAGGACTCGCTTCACCAGGCGTGCGTTTACGCAGTGTTGGCTCTTGGGTCGCTGCATCATTCCGGCGATTGCTTCGAGAGAGTTCATCGAAAAATGATTGATGTACCCTTCGATTTCCGGATTGATTTTTGCGGCTTCAGAGTCGACCTGCACAAGGCTCAGGCAGGTTGTGCTTAGTGGCCTCGTGCTTTGTTGCAGCATGTCGGTGACTGATTTTTCTATCGAGCCCGTGACGCGCATGTCATCTACGACGATGACGTGCTTGTCGGTGAAGGACTCTTTATCAAAACAGTACCGTTTGCTTTTGTTGCGTTCGGCACGCTCTCGGCTGCTCATGTACGAGTAGTCGCCAGCGGGTATAACCTGCTGGTAAATCGGCTCGTAGTGCACGTTCATGCCCAGTTTTTGCAGTACAAGTGTCACACCGAGGGCCAGAAAATGTGCGGAGTTCGGCGCGCGTCGAAACGGCGTGCCAGTCACCACAATCTCACTAGACTTCAGGTGAAACAGCTCGCCTAGCCGCACTAACTCCTGAGAGTATCGTGGCACGTTTTCGGTGCTGCCGTACTTGAACTCGCTGTAGCCAGATTGATCAAAGCTCACATCTGACACCAGCTTGTTGTCCGCAACGGACACCGTGTAGGCGCTTGTGCGCAAAACAGCGGGTGCTGTCTGCATTTTTTCTCCTAATCTTCGTGTTGTCAAAGGCCTGATCGACATAATAGTCGAAGCTATTATATTATACAATATTTTGCTATTAAACTCAATACTTAAAAGCGTAGTGTATAATAAAATAAATGCACAAACATCACCCTGTACGAATATTCGGTATATCGGCACTTATAACTGTTCTTGTGGGCGTTCTTGTGGGCTGGCTCGACGGCCTGACTGGCCTATGGATATACTGTGTTCTAGTGCTGCTGGAAGTTACATTTAGCTTCGACAATGCTGTGGTAAATAGCAAAATACTCAATCGACTTAGTGACTTTTGGCAAACTATGTTCCTGACAATCGGCATATTTTTTGCCGTATTCGTGGTGCGCTTTTTGCTGCCACTTTTTATAGTTATGATTACCGCTGGTATGGGCGCTGGCGAGGTGGTAGATTTAGCCGTGCAGAGTCCCGAAGAGTACAGCCATCGTTTGCACGAAGCTGCGCCTCTTATAGATTCATTTGGCGGCGCGTTCTTGTTCCTTATCGGTCTTAGTTATTTTGTAGACCGCAATAAAGACGTGCACTGGCTCAAAAAACTTGAAAAAGGTCTATCTCGACTTGGCGAAATACGGTTTATCAAGCTCATAGTTATGCTTGTAGTTATGGCTGTGCTCTACCTCACAGTAGACGAGCATTCGCGTTCGGCAGTTGCTATAGCAGGTCTATTGGGTGTGTTGCTACACGTTGGCCTAGAGGCTATGTCGAGCTTCTTTGAAAAGCGCGAACGCAACGTAGTGGGTATCAAGAAAAAGCAAGTTGGCATGGCGGCATTTGCATCGTTTATGTACCTGCAGGTTTTGGACGCTTCGTTTAGCTTCGACGGTGTTATAGGCGCATTTGCTATTACTAGCAGCTTGCTACTAATCATGGCTGGTCTTGGTGCTGGTGCGCTATGGGTGAGGTCTTTTACGGTGTATTTGGTGCGCACCGGTACTCTGGCTAAGTACAAATACCTCGAGCATGGCGCTCACTGGGCCATACTTGCGCTTGGTGTCGTGATGCTTGTCAAACTCTATCACATAGAGGCCCCAGAGTGGTTTACTGGTTCGCTTGGGCTTATATTTATAGCTACAGCCGTCACCTCAAGCGTACTCGAAAAACGCAGCCTAGAAGCTAAGAAATAATATATAATGCAAATTTAAAACCCCACTTTATAGGTGGGGTTTTCTGGCTACTAGGCCAGGGCTTTGCATACAGCGCTCAGCCTGTCCGCCGTCATTTCGACGTCGGTACCGCTCAGTACTAGCTTGCCAGACTTCAGGTCCAGTGACACCACACAAGGTGTGGTTGTCTTGATAGACCTGGTGCTCACCAGGTCATCTGCTGTCGACCTGATGCTGATTCCCTGCTGGGCGGCGGCGTCGTGCACGGGGTCGGGGCTGCCGCTGGAGGCCCACAGGCTTCCAGCCAGTATGGCTACGAGAAACCCGCCGACAGCGAGTCCTGCGGACCATAGACGCCGCTTCTTGTCCTTACCGTCGAAGGCCAGCGAAGCGCCAATGGTGGCGGCTACGATGCCTGCGAACGTGAGTACAACATAGAGAGCGATCATTTTGGTGTTCCAATCTGATTGTAGCGAGTTTTCTAATGCAAAGATCGACTTAGCGACTTTATTTCTTGCTAAGTCTCTTTAATTATAACATAATATTACAAAAATACAATAGCCTGTTATTTTTCGCCTAGTGTATAACTTGTTAGCTCAAGTTTACCTGCTATAAATGAATCAATTATTTCGCCAACTTTCGGAAACACGGTGTCGTGCAAAATTTTTAAGTCGTGTTTGGTGATTTTGCTCAGTACAAAATCGTATGGCGTGTTGCGCTCGGCTACCTCGCTACGTATGCCTATGCGTAGGCGGTGGTATTCTTGCCCAAGTGCTGCATTGAGTGACTTTATGCCGTTATTGCCGGCATCGCTGCCTTTGTCGCGCACGCGTAGGCTGCCAAATGGTAGCGCTAATTCGTCGTGTAACACTAGTATGTCGCTACCCTGCACCTTGTAGAATTGCGCTAGGGCTAGTGCGGCTTTGCCGGTGTCGTTGTAATAGGTAGTTGGTTTTACTAGCAGCACCTTTTCGTCGCCCACCGTTAGTTCGGCTATATCGGCGTAGAATTTAGACTTTGTCTGAAACTCCACCTTGTTTTTGCTGGCATATTGGTCCATGGCCAAAAATCCCACATTGTGGTGAGTAGATTCGTAGTTCGGTCCAGGATTCCCCTGCGCCAGAATTAGTTTCATATGTTTATTATATACATGTTTCCACTGTTATAATAGAGCGGTATATTGCATTTTTATAACATTTATGCTATAATATAAGTATGGAGTCTTGAATTCCTACTTGCAGGTAGTCTGCAAGTCCTTTAACAAGGGAGAATCATGAAGCTGATCAAGAATAAGTGGCTACTCATCGTAGTCGCTTGGTGGACCTGGCTGCCCTTAGTGGCCGGCCTGTTCTACTTGTGGGCCACACATGGGCCGTTCGCTCCGAACGGTTACGGGTGGGTCTACGAACTGGCGCTCGGTGTCAAAGCCGGGTTCCTGATGAGCAACGCTTCGGCGGGGTATTACATCTTGGTGGGTGCTCTTGGGACAATCGGTATTGCGTTGTTTGCGGTATACCAGCCTTCAAGCTGGGATAACAACTACAACGGCAAGCTGAAGCCCAACAGGCACACCTGGATCACACTGGCAGTAGCTGGCGTGCTGGCTATCACTTCGGTGGTGAGCTTGGTCATGATCGTGGGTTGGGAGAACGGCAAGGACTTCGGTAAGTACTACGCTAACTCCACCGTTTTCTACGTCAAGGACGTGCACGATGTGCCCGATTCGCTCAAGAATCTGGCTACTGACGCGCGGTTCGACGTGGACGGCTGTGACCTGTTGGGTGTGGCGGATGTTCGTGGCTGCGTTAAGCAGGGCGAACTGCCGTCTGCCGGCTGGGACGGTCGTATCAGCTCGCTCGAAGGTGCTACGCTGGCCATTCGTCGCAAGACGGATGGTGTGCAGCGTGTCAGCCTGGATGAGCAGACCGTCACCTACCTGAACGCTCGTGGCAACCAGTCCGCTATGTGGTCTGGTGTGCTCGATGGTTCCGGTAAGGAGCAGTCGCTGTACGGTGTGGCCGAGTGGGCTGGGTCCAAGGACCCCAAGGTTTGCCAGTTCGAAGGGCAGTACGCTATCAAGCGTGCTTTCTCCGGAGAGCGTGGCAACAGCCTGGGCAACTACATCCATGAGAAGTACCCCAACTATCGCTGGAATATGAGCGACGTGTGGGGCTACTGCGACGGTGACCAGCCGATTGTGGTTATTCCGCTAACTCAGCCCATGAAGTGGTTGGGACGATCGGTTGACACCGCAGCTGGCGTTCTGGTTGTGCAGGGAGATAATGGCAATGAGCCGAAGTTGACCTACAAGCCGGAAGTCAAGCAGGGTGAGTTCCCTGGGCCCGTCTACCCCGACTCTCTCGTTGCTGTGCAGCGCGAGGAAGCCAAGTGGGCGGCCGGTCGCAAGAACATGGACCGGTACTCCTTTGGGTACGACCCGTCCAACTCTGAAGTTCAGAGTGGCAACCCGGCTGAGTACCTGTTGCGCGACAAGACCACGGGGCGTTTGGTGTTTGTGACACCTCTCACCCTGCGTTCGAGCAGCTCCGAAGTGTTCGTCGCCTATTCGGTGACTTACGCCGACGAGGTGCAGGCTGGTTCGCTCAACGAGCTGTCGATCTACGTGCTTGGTCACAACGATCCGCGGCTCGTGAACATCGACCAGTTGTCGGCGGAAGCCAACGACTGGATGGCCAAGAATGCTGGTATGTTCCGAGCTAATCAGGGCAAGCTCATTGAGTTCACCCCGATTGACGGTGACGTCTGGCGGGTTTTCGGTGAGTTGGGTGGCCAGGTGGTTTACCAGTTGGATATCAGTGCTAGTCGCAAGATTGCGCCTGTGCTGGTGTCGGTTGGTGCCTACGGTGACAGCCCGACGCCGAGTCAGCAGCCTGGCAGTACCGCTGGTCAGTCGGTTTGCGGCGACAACATCGCGGCGCTCGACAACAGTGCGCTGGCCGAGTGCTTGCGCGTGGTGACTGGCGAAATCCAGTCGCGCCTGCAGACCGCAGGCAAGTAACTCCCTGTTTTAACTTGCATCAGTAGATGTAATCGGTAGAAATACTACCGTTCCCCGCTCCGGCGGGGATTTTAATTTTACGGCATTATTATAAGATACCCCGCCATGTATGTGCGGGGTATCTTTATTTCTCTTCTAGTTTTTCGGCCTTTTCAGCAGCTAGGCGCTCGGCTTCTTTGGCTTGCTTGTATTTTTTGGTCACAGCTTCTTTGCCGGCGGCTATGCGAGCTTTGTTGCTCTTCACCTGTTTTTCGTCTATAAAGCTAAATTTTATAGGTGTACCAGAGTAGTCGTAGGTCTCGCGTAAGAGTTTTTCGAAGTAGCGTTTGTAAGACCAGTGCACGAACTTAAGGTTGCTGCCGTGTATCACAAACCAAGGTGGCGTGGTGTCGGTTTGTACTATGTAGCGCAGGCGCGGGTGGGTGTTTTTGAGCCCAGATGGTGGGTGCGCTTGTACGGCTCGCTGCAATAGGTCGTTTAGCACGCGAGTTTTGGTTTCTTGCTTGCGGCGAGCGTCTATGTCTAGCGCTAGGTCAAATAGTTTGGTTACGTTTTGCCCTGTTACACTACTTGTGAATATTAGCGGTGCCCAAGGTGTAAATTTAAATGCACGGGCAATACTCGGTGCCAGAGCGTCGCGCGTAAAGGCGTCTTTGCCCTCTACGCTATCCCATTTGCTTACTACAATCACCATACCCTTGCCGGCTTCGTCTATGATGCCCGCTATGCGTTGGTCTAGCTGGGTATTGAGCTCGTTGACGTCCATAAGTAGGAAACATACGTCGGCTTGTTCTATAGCTTGCAGGGTGCGTAGTACGCTAAATTTTTCTATACCTACTTCTTGTTTGCCTTGGCGACGCATACCAGCGGTGTCTAGTAGCTCGATGTTGCGTTTGTGGTAGCGTACGGGTACGCGGTTTACGTCGCGAGTGGTGCCGGCTACGTTTGCTACTATAGCTTGTTGTTTGCCAGCTAGAGTGTTAAATAAGTGCGATTTGCCGACATTTGGGCGACCCACTAGGGCTATACGTAGTACGTCGTCGGCTTCTTCTTCGGCGCGGGCAGGTATAAGGTCTACAATTTCGTGTAGTACGTCGGTGATACCGCTGTTGTGTTCGGCACTGGTGCGAATGATGGTTTTTATGCCTAGGCGGCGGAATTCGTCGTTGTGTTGTGCGTCTTTTAGGTCGGCTTTGTTGGTTATAAGTATCACAGGTTTTTGGCTACGTAGGGCCTTTTTGGCCACATAGCGGTCTTCGTCGCTTACGAATTGCGTGCTGTCTACTACCACAAGTATTACATCGGCGGCATCGGTAGCTTCTACTATTTGTTCCTGTATAGTTGCTTCAAATTCATCGGCTGCATCCTTCAGGCCGGCGGTATCTACTAGCCAGAATTGGTGGTCTTGGAAGTCCACCTTGCCTATCACGCTATCGCGAGTAGTACCAGCTTCGCGAGCCACTATGGCCTGCTGTGCACGCACCATACGGTTAAAAAGCGAACTTTTACCTACGTTCGCTTGGCCTATGATAGCCACTGTTGGGAGTGATGAATTTTTTGCACTCATATCTTAACCATTATAACAGTAGTAGCCACTCTTGACAATACCTAAAAATATTATTCTAATTAGCAGTTGTTATGTAGTGTGATACGTCGTAGCGCTTTAGCTGGCGTTCGCTCATGTCTTTGCCTCGGCCGCTAGTCTGCCAGGTGGACACCATCATTATTAGGTTGTCAGCCGTAGAGTACGGGTGTATGCCACCGCCATAGAGGTTGGCTAGTTGTTTGTTGGTTAGCTGTATTTTGGGCGCGTTCCACTCGCCGCTCGGCCCAGTTGTAGGGTCTTCGAGTGTACGTGTTACTAGTTTGGGGTGTCCACGGTAGTCTGCGTAGCTTAGTATCCAAGTGCCGTCGCTTAGTTTGCGCATGCTTGGTTCGCCAAAGTGCCCGGTAGCTACGGGCTTTGCGTCTGCTTCACCACCCCACTCGTGGTCGTTTAGGTATTCATAGGCGTCTTTGTCGGCCATTTGCTGCCATGGCACGCGCATCATCATCATGTCGCCAGGGCGTCTGCCGCTGCATACGCTCACTACGTATACATAGTCGCCGTCTAGTTGCATGCTCCACATTTGGTAGGGGTCGTTATTTTTACCCTCGGGGTCGTTTTGCCACTTTACGTCTAGTTTTTCAAATGTCTGCCCGCCATCGTGGCTTACGGCTAGGCTTGAGTAGTCGGTATACCAGCTGTTGTCACCGTTTTTTACATCGTAAGTGTGTTGGTATGACACGACTATGTCGCCATTTGGTAAGCTCACTCCATCGTTGAGTAGCATATGTTTGCCGCCAAGTATTTCACCGGCTGAGCCGTCTTCTTGCTCAGCACCTGCTCCATCGAAGTGTATCGGTGCGCCCTCTGTTGGTGTTTCGCTAGATATCAGCATGGTTTGTGCGCGGTAATAGTCACCTTGGGGTAGTTTTTCATGTATAAAAGGCCCTGGTACCTGGAACGTGTCGCCAAATAGATACGCTACGCGACCGTCGGGCATGAGGAATGGCTGGCCCAGGTCGGTGCCGCATACTTTGTACTCGGTGCAAGAGTGCATGTCCATACCAGTGTCACGAGTAAAAGTACCGTCGTATACTTCGTGTAGTTCACTGCCGTATAGTTGGTAGGTTTCGGCCTGAGGTGCAGGGGTTTCCGCTATCTCAACGGCTTGTACTGTGGTAGGCTTTATGGTCTCTGGTGGTTGTAGTGACAAAACCACGGCCAAAGTGCCGGCGCCTATAGCTCTGGTAAAGTATGGTCGTAGTCTATCGTATGCGCCTAGTGTCTCTCGTGGCATATTGCCAGCAACTATAACAGTTTTATGTTATTTTGGCAACCTTGAGCGTTTTGCCTGGTTTTATATCACCTAGCGCATATAGTCCAAAGTTGGTGCGGTGCAGGGATGTTACCGTGTAGCCAAGGGCTGCAAATGTACGGCGTATTTGCCTGTTGCGGCCTTCGCTCATCACTACTATCCACTGTTTTCGTTCGTCGTCTACCCTTTCGAGGCTGAGTTTACTCGGTCCATCTGGTAGCTCTATGCCGAAGTCGCTTATCATTTGCTGGTGTAGTGGCTGTAGAGGCTCATTTAGTGCTATTTTGTAGCGTTTCACTTTGTAATTACTGGGGTGAGTCATGCTTTGGGCAAAGTCGCCGTCGTTTGTGAGTATTAGTAGTCCGCTACTATCTTTGTCAAGTCGCCCCACTGTTTTGAGCTGACGGTACTCGCTTGGCAATATATCATATATGGTTGGCGTGTCACCCTGTGTCCTGCGTGAGCACACGTAGCCGCGTGGTTTGTTGAAAGCTATGTATACAAGCTCAGTTTTACCTGATATTGGTTGCCCACTTACGGCTACTTTGTCTTCGCTATTTACCTGCACACCCAAACCAGCCGGTTTACCATTTATAGTGACTTTTCCGGCTGTTATTAGGTTGTCTGCCTGGCGCCTGGAAAGACCCATGTGCAAGGCAAGAAATTTATTTAGACGTGTTGAATTACTAGAGTCCACTGGCATTATAATAGCACAGTGCTAAAGTGTTGGTGCTGCTGGAGGTGTAGTATCTGCTACTCCTGCTACTTCAGGGCTAGCTGTAGTTTGCTCGGCCACTGGTGCTGGCTCTTGAGCCGGTTGGCCGTAAGGGTCTAGCGTAGGTGCAGCTGGTGCGGCCTCTGGACCTGCTATAGGTGATACGCCTGCTGAAGCAGTTGGGTCAGACAGCGGGTCAACACTTGGTGTTGGCTCAGCTGTGGCTGTAAGTTCTTGGCTTAGCTGGCTGCTTTCCTCTGGACTAAGTGGTGTTGCCGTAGAATCGTCAGCTACTGCTGCAGTGTCGGCTACTGGGGCCGCCGCAGGGTCTACTGCAGGTATGCCTAAGTTGGCAGGCCTAGGTGACGAAAATGGTGCTGTAGGCTGAGGAAGTGTGCTTACGACTGGCTCGAGGGGCTCAATCTCTGTAGGCTGAGGAGGCATAGGACCTGGATCGCCAGATGACAGAGGCGCTACTGCTGGTGCCTCAACTGGTGCGACTTCGGCTACGGGCGCTACTGCTGGTGTAGGCTGCGCGGCTGCTACAGGTTCAGCTGGTACTTCTGGTACGTCGGGTACATCTGGTGTAGGTGCGGCTGGTGTTGCAGGAGCTGCTGCGGCCGCTGCTCCACCTGCGTCGCCAAGTACTTCGTGTACGGTACGTACTACGTCTTCTATGCCTACTTGAGACTTAACTAGGTAACGGTCGGCACCGAGTTGCTCACCACGAGCGCGTTGGTCTTCACTTGAAAGCGCGGTCATCATGATCACCTTGATGTCGCGTGTTTCGGTGGTGCTGCGCAATATGTCGAGCATGTCGAAGCCACTGATTTTGGGCATCATAACATCGCTGATGATAAGTAATGGTTTTTCTTTGATGGCCATGGCAAGTGCCTCTTCGCCATCACCCGCAGAAACTATGTCGTAGCCCTCAGCAAGCAAGCGTACACCATAGATTTCTCGTAGGCTTTTGTCGTCTTCTACTAGTAAAATCTTTGTCATATTATCTCCATTTTACTAAATCGTTTTAAATAATACTATACTTCTTATGCTTTATCTCTTGGGGATTGCTATTCCTCGTGGGGTTGCAACTTGCTTGGCGAGTGGTATTTCGCGCTGGCCTAGCTTAGGTATGGTTGGTGCTGTGCGCGCTGGGTTGGCTTCTATGAAGTTTTTTAACTGATCGGCTGCACTAGGCTGCGCAGGAGCGGCGCTTTCAGACGGAGGTGTAATAGGCGCAACAGACGGTCCGTGCGTAGCTGCGGGCTTAGGCGCGCTTGTAGTGGGTTTTACGGCTGCTAGGTCGGCTAGTA
>JAGQND010000024.1 GCA_020428265.1 Candidatus Saccharimonadota bacterium
GGTTTTTGATATTTGTCATACACATCAACCATTTGTTCAAATCGAGTTGGCGAAGCCACAAAAAAGTCGTCTGCAAAAGTATATATAAATGATTCGTCAGGGCTTATCAAATGTGATGCACACGCAAGTGGCGTAGCGTTTCCATACGGCCCCTTCTGGCGTACATATATAAAATTAGCAAGGTTGGCAACTTCATATAAGCTATCTATAAATGGCTGCTTTTTAGGACCACCAAGTCGCAAATTTGCTAGCAAATCTTCACTCGGATCATCAAAATGATCTTCAATTGCACGCTTATTGTAACTACCTATAATTATTATGTCTTTTATACCCGCCGACACTAGTTCTTCTACGACATATTGTATGATTGGCTTGTCTATCAGCGGCAACATTTCCTTAGGCATAGCCTTGGTCTGTGGCAAAAACCTAGTACCAAACCCCGCTGCTGCAATTATCGCTTTTGTAGGTTTATTCATTCCGTTCCCTCCTCGATACTTTTTAGTTCATCATACGCCAGTAGTACTGCTTCAGTGTCAGTCATCATCAAATTGCGCGCATTTTCAAACAATTTTGCAATCGTTATTTCCTTTACGTTTACAAATTCACCGTCATCAAGATGTTGTTCGGCATCCTTCACGCAATCACGTGCCAAGAAATAATGCGACGTAGTGTTACTATACGCATCTTTGTAAACAGCGCCTAGGTATTTAATACTCCCGGCACTATAACCAGTTTCTTCGTGTAATTCTCGCGCGGCAGCAGTCTCAATGTCTTCATCTTTTTCACACCCGCCACCTGGCAATTCCTCAAGTATTTTTTCTGGCCCTGGCCTAAACTGCTCAGCCACAATTACTGTATTGCTAGAAGTTAACGCAATAGTTGCTATACACCTATCGCCCACGGATTCCTTGGTGTAATATTCGTGCTCCTTGCCGTCCGGTCCATTGAACACCTTCTTGGTTAATCTCCGCCAACCTACTTTTAGTTCTTCTGCTTCTACTGCATGAGGCCACGGTTCCATAACGACTATAACCTTTCTCGTATAAGTTTCTGTGCCAGCGCCGGGTTTGCTTTACCCTGTGATTTTTTCATAATTTGCCCCACCAAAAACCCAATCGCTTTATCGTTGCCAGACTTTATATCCTCTACAGCTTTTTGACTAGCTGGGTCGGCCAAAACTTCATCTACTATAGCCGCTATTGCACCCTCGTCGCTTACCTGCAGTAAGTTCTTAGATTCTGCAATTTCACGAGCAGTCTTATTACTGCTCAATAATTCGTTAAATACTTCCTTGGCAGTGGTAGAAGATAATTCGTTCGCTTCAACCATTTTGGCAAGTTCTACAAAAGAATCAGGAACCAACTTATAAACCACAGTACTAGTATGTTCGTCGGTCTGAATAGAACTCGCAAACCAGTTAGCTACACGCTTGGCTACACTATCACCAGCCGCACCCTGAACTTCGCTTACAACCTCGGCAAAAGCTTGATTTGCAAGTAGTGCACTTACCACAGAACCATCAATGCCTAGGTTTGACCACTTTTCACGATAATACGGAGGAAGATTAGGTACGCTAGACTGTACCTCGGCTATATATTCATCAGTCAAACGCACTGGAGGTATGTCTGGGTCTGGCATATACCTATAATCTTGCGCGTCTTCTTTGCTGCGCTGACTACTCGTTTTACCGGAGTCGTCATCCCAGCCGCGAGTTTCCTGCACCACACGCTCACCTTTTTCTAGTAGAGCCACTTGGCGCTTAAACTCATACTCTGCCGCACGCTCTACACTGCGAAAAGAGTTTAAATTCTTTACTTCGGCACGCTTACCAAGCTCACTAGAGCCTTCTGGTGCAACAGAAATATTTACGTCAAAGCGCATATTACCATGATACAAGTCGCCATTTGTCACACCTGCGTATACCATAAGTTTATGTAGCTCTTCGGCATATGCACGCGCTTCGGCTGACGAGTGTATATCTGGCTCACTCACGATTTCTATAAGCGGTGTACCAGCACGGTTCAAGTCTACTAAACTATAGTTTCCGTAGTGACTAAGCTTACCGGCGTCCATTTCTATATGTGCATGGTGTATACGCACGCGCACACTGCCGCCATCTTCCATAGGAGCATCTACATAACCCGCAAGTATCGTAGGCTGGTACATTTGAGTTATCTGGTAGCCAGTCGGTAAATCTGGGTAGAAATAATGTTTACGGTCAAAACGACTTTCATTTGCTATCTTAGCATTAAGTGCCTTACCTGCTTTTATAGCAAGTGTAACCGCCTGCTTATTGAGTACAGGCAACATACCCGGCAGTCCATAGTCCACTGGGTGCACTACTGCGTTAGGCTCTTTATCACGCGCGTCATTATCAGCAGGGCTAAATAATTTTGTCGCCGTAGCCAACTGTACGTGACACTCAATACCAATAGTTATCTCATACTTAGTCATTATATTGCTCCCAAATCTTTCAACGCTCGCTTAAATCCAGCCAAAGCTCTACGCGCTTGGTTGTAATTAATCTTTACACCATCTTCATGCGCCAGTTGATTGCGCAGCTTATGCGAAGTCCATAAATCATTCCTGTGACTAAACTTATCTTTAGCACTCTTTAGACGCTCCCCCATGGTGTTGCCACTAATACCCAAATCTTTCATAGCTTGATCCACCAGTTTATCGGCATTAAGCACGGCGACTATATACGAACTCTCACTTCCTTGTACAAGCGACCTTTCAATTTCTAGCCACTTTACACGATATTTTTCTACGTTCAGTTTGCCACCACGCTTAGTAAGCGCCACAAGCATAAATAACACCGCACCCATAACAATCACCAGCGCGAGCAAAAAAACAACACCAACACCCATTACTTGCCCTCCTGACTTTTAGCAACAGCTAGTAGCAGCGCGTCGCTACGCCTCTGTCCAATAAGCTGCACACCTATAGGCAGGCTATCGGCCGACACACCAGCAGGCACGCTTATAGCAGGTAAGCCCGCCAGGCTTGCACCAACAGTCATTATGTCAGCAAGGTACATTTTCATAGGATCACTAGAGTTTGCACCAAGTTTAAACGCAGGCGTAGGACTTACAGGCCCCATCAAAATATCATAGTCTTCAAATGCTTTATTAAATTCATTTATAAGTAGCGTTCTAGCTTTTTGAGCTTTCAAATAGTACGCATCAAAAAATCCACTCGAAAGCACATAACTACCTATCATAATTCGTCGCTTGTTTTCTGCCTCAAAACCTTGGTCGCGCGATTTTCCGTATAATTCGTTTAGGTCATTTGTCTCGGCACGTACACCATAGCGCACGCCATCGTACCTAGCTAAGTTGCTAGAAATCTCTGCCGGTACAATTATGTAGTACATAGCTAGTGTGTATTTAAGCATTGGCAAGCTAACTTCAGACACCGTAAACCCACTCGCTTCAAGCTTAGTCGCATATGTACGCGTAGCATTGCGCACATCTTCATCTACATCATCGGACATAAATTCTTTTATTATGCCCACGCGTTTAGGCATATCTAGTGTAGTAGGGTCAAAATAGTCCGGCAAAGTTGTCATATCCAGATCATCATGACCGGCTATAATATCCATCACTAGTTCAGCATCTTCGGCGCACGACGCAAAACAACCTATAGTGTCAGTGCTGCTAGCCATAGCTACCACACCATATCGGCTCACCATGCCGTAAGTTGGCTTCACACCTACCACACCATTGAAACTCGCCGGCTGACGTATTGACCCGCCCGTGTCAGTACCCAGCGCAAACGGTACTACGCCAAGTGCAGTAGCGACAGCAGAACCACCAGACGACCCACCCGCGACGCGTGTTTCATCGGCAGCGTTAAGCGTAGGACCAAAGGCTGAGTTTTCGGTGCTACCGCCATGCGCAAAAGCATCCAAATTAGACTTACCTATACAAATCGCACCTTCAGCTTCCAGCTTTTCTATCGCAGTAGCCTGTAAAGGTGCTTCAAAATTCTCCAAAAAATGACTTGCGGCAGTTGTTTTAGAGCCAAACGTCAAAAAATTATCCTTAGCCACAAATGGTACACCAGCAAGTCTGCCTTTTATTTCGCCAGCATCTACCTTAGCAGCTAGGTCTAACGCTCGTTCTTCGCACAACTCTAGTAAACTATTGTATTTAGACACACTCTTAGCGGCGACAATAGCTTTTTTTACGTTGTCGACAGCCGAACCGCCCAAATATTCAGAAATTTTTGCCATACTACAATACCTTCGGCACCTTTATCTGGCCATTTTCCGTATCTGGAGCAATTGCCAGCAAATTATCTTTGTCAGCTACATGCGGCACAACTTTGTCTTCGCGCCATACATTCTCTAGGTCAATCACTTGGTATGTAGGCTCTACCCCATCTGTATCAAGCTCATCTAGCTGAGCAACATAACCCAATATACTTTCTAGGTCTTTGCTCATCGAATCAATCTCAGCGTCAGTCAAAATAAGATTAGACAACTCAGCTAAGTGTAATACATCGTCACGAGATATAGTGGTGGCCATATATAAATATTGTATCACATTATATATAAGCTTTTAACTATAGAACGAATCAGTTGGCGGATTGCCCGCAGGAGGATTAGCCGGAGGCTGTTGCCCGGGCTGACCAACCTGTGCTGGTGGCTGTGGCTGAGCTCCTGGATATTGACCAGGTACGGTAGGATTTTGCGGCTGGCCATAAACACTAGGTGCTGGCGGAATTTGCCCAGGCATTTGTGGCTGCGGAGGACCAAACTGCGTAGGCTGTTGAGGAGCCACCGGCTGATATGGCTGCTGCCCAAGCGGCTGCGGCTGAACTACAGGGCTAGGTGCTATTGTAGGGGTAGCATCAAAACCATAGTGCCCAACTTGCATTTGCTTCAGCTTATTGCGGTGCCACACAAACAACACAGCCAATACAACTGTCGCCACAACAGACAGCACAATCACCGCTATCATAGTACTACCCAGCTGATTCATCAAAGAAGTGTCGTATTGATTACCCTTATTGGTGTTTGCCAGCTTCTGCAAAGACTCAGCCCACCTGTTAAATGGATACTCGTTGCCAGCCTTTGCAAATCCACTAGCTGCCCCAGAATAATTCGCGTTAAAGTAATCATCTACTGCCTTATTCCAAACCGTAGCCACGCTTCCGTCGGTATTGAAGTTTTTATTGGTACTAGCCATCAGCTTCAGTAGTTCATTGGACGAGCGTACAGTTCCGCTACTAAAACACTGTTGGTCTGGACAATATGTAAATCCATATATTGCTATGCCGGTTAGCTGTCCTGCGCTATTAAACACGGGAGCACCATCACTACCGGGTAATACTGGCGTATTTGTCGATATCAAACGTACGCCGTCTTTTTCGTATGCCTGGTCCACCTTCATAACACTAGCCACAGGCATATTACGTACTTTGTCTATCGACAATGTATCTGGATTATAAGCATGATATCCAACTACAGACACTACACTATCTCGCTTTAAATCATCTTGAGGAGCTATAGTAACACTTGGGAATACACCATCGGCCTTTAGTAACCCTACGTCAGATGAAGGCGGAACACTGTCAAATGACTCCTGTTTAGACTTATCTACGTCATAGTTAGAAGTTACATAACTCGCCTTAATAATACTATCTGAATACGCAAACGATGGTTTATTTGTATCACTACGATTGATAACAATCGGCTTGTCGGTAGGCTGTACCGCGTAAGTATACTCCTCTTTGACTGGAACTATAAATTTGTCTGGTATGATACTCGTTAGGTTTTCAATTTTAGCTATGGCCTCTTGATTACCCGTTTGTGCACCCGTCATCAAATACTCTTGGTCAGAATCAAGTATTATCTCTGCTTTCACCATGTAGTCCAGAATTCGCTGCAAACGATCTGCTGTCTGTGCTGGATCTGGCGCAAAGTTGATATAGCCATTTATAGCTGCTTTTTTTAGCGTACGAATAGCATGGCCAGTAGTAGCTATGTACCCGTCTTTAGATATAAACACTCCGCTGCTTAGTGTTCCGGCACAAGCCTCACTCAGCGACGCAGCTGTTTCACCACTTTCAAACTTCAGAGACAAATCTGCGCAATATAGCGTGCCTACACGCACTACGCTTGGCTGAGCCTTTGCTATTGATTTTAGGCTATCAGCATCACCATAATACGGAGGAGTTATAGTCAATAGAGGTGATTGGCCTTCAGCGCCAGAATCATCAGATACGCTATCTGCGCTATTTTCATTATAGCTAGAGCTGCCGCTGGTTGAACTACTTGAGTCCTTAGAGCTACTCGATTGATCATCGGCGCCAAAAGTCACAGACTGCTGCGCAAGCCTCGCAAGTGGATACGCATAAGATGTTTTCCTAGTATCCTTTGTAGTGTCACCCGTACTAGTACTAGTGCCCGTAGTGACTTTAGGAGTTTCAAACTTAAGAGTACTAAACACACGCTCCACCAAACTCGCTTCACTCAAGTTAGTAGGCCTAATATTACTTATACATACACTGTACGGCCTGTCTTCCTGAATCGTATAGTAACAATCATCGTAGCGAACATTCACTACGCGGTGATTAGTATTCGTAGTAGTGTATCTAACCTTCTGGTATGAAATATCTCCAACAGTTACAGGCTGAGGCTTAGACGCATTCACCGATACCATCGTATTGTCATCAAGAGCCCTCTTCGCTAGACGTTTATCACTATCCAGATTCACAAACAAGCTTGATTTAGATAAATTCTTATTCTCTGGCACCTGTGCAAGCTTGCTTAACTCTTCACTAGATGTCGTAGCAAATATATCTAATTGAGGCGGAACAGTCTTCAGCGCCCTAGCGGCATCTGCGCTGACTATAGGCCTAATACGCACATAATTATATGCCCTCGGTACACGAAGGTCGTTATTCTCATATGTAGACTGATTAGCCACCGCGCTACTACTATCAGTACCAGCCGAACTATCACCCACCTCTGCATAGCTAGAGTAAACACGATTATCGTAATTAAAAGTAAAGCCTAAATCTGAAGAAGCGTTCACGCGCTTTAGCATTTGATCTGGTGGCTGCAGCGCATCTGCTAGTTGCTGCCGAGCCGTTTGATCTTTGGCCTGGCTATGAGGTATGACATAAAAAAGCCCACCCCCTAGTAGCACCGCCAAGACAGACGTAACAATAAGCGCCCACTTCACAGCAGTGCCAAACGGTGATTTAAACTCGTGTACCTTAGCTTTATCTGCTTGAGATTGCTGAGGTATGTACGGATTTGACGCCGAATCCTGCATACTATTTATATTGTAGCATAAGCTATATGACTAAAGTAAGCTTTATTTTGTCATTTTCGAGCGAATTTCGGCTATCAAATCACGCAGTTCCGCAGCTTTTTCAAACTCCAAATTAGCACTAGCTAGCTCCATTTGACCAGTTAAATCTTTCACTAAGCCCGCATATTCATCGCTAGGTATCTTTTTGAGGTCGAGTTTTGGCTTTTTGTCGCTATCCTTCACAGGAATTATCGCCCTTAGTCCCTCACCCACTTCTTTCTCTACTGAGTGAGGGGTTATACCATGAGTCGCATTATATTCCTGCTGTATACCGCGACGCCTATTGGTTTCATCTATCGCGGCCTGCATCGAGCGCGTCATATTATCGGCGTATAGCAGCACAGTACCCTCTTCATGGCGAGCAGCGCGGCCAATTGTTTGTATCAAAGCGCTCTCGCTACGCAAAAACCCTTCTTTATCAGCATCCATAATAGCCACCATACTTACCTCTGGTAGGTCCAACCCCTCACGTAGCAAGTTAATACCTACCAGCACATCGTATACGCCTAGGCGCAAATCACGCAAAATATCACCACGCTCAAGCGTATCTACGTCGCTATGTATATACGCCGTTTTTATGTCGAGTTCCAGTAAATACGCACTCAAATCCTCGGCCATACGCTTAGTAAGAGTCGTTATAAGCACACGTTGTTTTTTAGCAATCCTATCATTGATTTCGGCTATCAAATCATCTATTTGGCCCTTCGTCGGGCGTATATGTATTTCTGGATCCAAAAGTCCGGTCGGGCGTATTATTTGCTGCGCCGGCTCAGGACTATGCTGCAGCTCATAGTCACCAGGGGTTGCCGACACGTATATAGTTTGGTTTACATGCCCCTCGAACTCATCAAACCGTAGCGGACGGTTATCAAGTGCACTCGGCAAGCGAAAACCGTGCTCCACCAGAACTTCTTTACGCGCGCGGTCACCGTTGTACATACCTCGCACCTGAGGTAGAGTCTGGTGACTCTCATCTACAAGTAGTAGAAAATCATCTGGGAAATAGTCCATAAGCGTTGCCGGCTGCTCGCCCGGCTCACGGTCTGTCAGGTAGCGGCTATAATTCTCAATTCCTTTTACAAACCCGGTTTGCTCTAGCATTTCTATGTCGTATTTTGTGCGCTGACTTATGCGCTGCGACTCCAAAAACTTCTCGTGCTCATCAAACCATTTAACACGCTCTTCATACTCATCTTTTATATTCTCAATAGCCCTCTCCAGCCTATCCTTAGGTGTCACATAGTGGCTCGACGGGAATATACTCAGCTCGTGCGGCTCACCCAATATCTCCCCAGTTAGCGGGTCTATTCTGGTAATTCTATCTATCTCATCGCCAAAAAACTCTATACGATACGCCACATCGCTACCTGCGGGGAATACATCTACTACATCACCCCGCACACGGAATGTACCACGGTGAAAGTCTATATCATTACGCTTGTATTGTATATCTGTTAATTGGCGTATAAACTTAGCCTGCACACGCCTCTCTCCCACCTTGACAGTCATAGACATATCTGTGTAATTATCGGGGCTACCTATACCATATATACAGCTCACACTGGCCACTATTATAGTATCGCGACGAGTCAGTAACGCCGTGGTTGCAGCATGTCGCAAACGGTCTATCTCATCGTTAATTTTGCTGTCTTTTTCTATGTACGTATCGCTCGACGCTATGTACGCCTCGGGCTGATAGTAGTCAAAATAACTCACAAAATAATGCACTTCGTTATCTGGGAAAAAGGCCTTAAACTCGCTATATAGCTGAGCTGCGAGAGTCTTATTGTGTGCCAGCACCAGCGTAGGCACTTGCCTATCCTGTATAATATTCGCCATAGTAAATGTCTTACCGCTACCCGTTACGCCCAGGAGCGTCTGCTCTTTGACCCCCTTATTTAGGCCATCTAGCAAAGTAGCAATAGCCGTCGGCTGATCACCGGTAGGCTGATACTTCGTCTCAAGCCGAAAAGACATATCCATATCCTATACATTATATAACGTCAAGCCCCAAATGTCACCTATCGCTAGTGTAATTTACTTATATATTGACATACTATACTGTTTATGCTATAATGAAAATATGGAACATATAATCCGCACAAGCCCCGAAGCAGTCAAAGCAACTATCACCTCTATAGAGGACATGCTAGCGAGTGCTGCTCTTCATGCGGAATCTCAAGAAGAATCATCGCCTACATTTAACACTGGCGGCATAGAAGATAAAACTACACCCAAAAACGCAATAATTTCCGACACGGTCTACGATGCAGACGGCAACGAGATGCCTGCCGACCTCTTTAGCAAGCTACTCGACAACAACAACGATATTGACTACGAATATTACTACGATGAACCTGGCAATTATTAGCCCTATACCGCCCCTATTCGTAGTGTGCGCTTAGTAGAATTTTATTCATCGCCTGATAATTTGGTGTTTCCAGTACAGCCTTAGCTTCGTCTAAGGTTTTGTACACTTTCTGCGAAGGGTCTTTACTCACAAAACTTAGCTCACCTTTATACGACTGGCCCTCTGAATCCGTAATAACGGCACGCCCAGGCAAAAAATTGCCCATCGGCCTACCAGAACACACCGAATAGGTATGTACGCTACTAAAATCTTTTGCGGCTGATAGTACCACCTCTGGCTGATAGCCCTGTATATCGCCATTATCACCATCCACTACAGAATACACAACTCCTACAGCATGAGCTGTATCCACAAAATAATCACTTTCAGCAGGGTTAGTCACGGCGCCTACTGCGGTAGAATACACTACGCTCACTGGCCCCTCTGGCCCACCGCACGCACCACCCATACCAGTTACCTTAGAAGTCAAGTTAAGAGTCACGCCTCCATCTGGGCTAGTAAGTACAATTATATCGCCGCCCTTAGCCGCTAGAGTACTACCATCATTGTCGTTCTCAGCTTGCCGAGCATCCAACTTCCAGTCACTAGGATAGTCAAAACATAATTTTTCCGCCTCTGCGCAGTGTTTCACCAGTTTCGCAGTCTCCTTACTACTCACTTTGCCCTCTTTAGGGTCAGCACTACCTAGGTTTTTGTACGCTATATACCCTAGCGCGCCAATCAGCGCTACTACAAGTACAACTATAATTATCGACT
>JAGQND010000025.1 GCA_020428265.1 Candidatus Saccharimonadota bacterium
AAGAAAATAAACTATACAGCCACTTGCGGCAGTATAATTTTAAAGCAATACCCAACAGTGTTAAACTACATGACGGCCATACTCTTATGATGGAAGCATTAGACGGTGACACCGGCTGGACCTGGCGTGCGCCCAATGATTTAAATACATATATACAGTCAGCTCTGAAACACCTAGATACTCTGCAGTCCATGCCCATACCTGATGAGTTTCACGACACAATACTACCAACATACGACACACATATTCACGAAGGGTGGGTCGAGTTAAACGATAACCTGCTGGAACAATTCAATCGAAAAATTACCAACTGGTCACCAAAACTGCGACCGGAATTTCAGACTATAGTACCAGAAATTATTCGTGACCTACCTACGCTAAAACAAGAGTTTGATAATATTAATCATGCTGATGAAAAATATTTATGCCACCATGACTTTCGACAAGCAAACATTGCCTGGCACCCCGAACATGGCACGCGTATTGTCGATTGGAGTTGGGCTGGTGTCGGTCGCAAAAATAGCGACGCCACTACCCTACTGATCGACCTACATAAATCCGGACATGATGTCGGTAGTTATATGCATAAATACAACCCAGACCACGCGCTGACGCTAATTGGTTTTTGGGTAGCGCATAGCTTGTGGCCGACTCGCAATGACGACAATTCAGTACGCTTTCACCAAGCAGTATCAGCTCTAAGCGCCTATGACCTACTCGCCAAATTTAGCTCAAAGCACGATAAATAGCATATCTCACTGTCAGCGACCGACAACGTGGCGAAATATCTTCGGAACGATTTAGCAGTACCGCAACACCCAATGGTACTGCGCCGCGTTTCAGTAATTCATCAATCACTTTGCCGCTGTTTGTACCGCTAGTGTACACATCATCAATCACTACGACTTCTTCACCAGGCTGAATATCGTCTAAGATATAAAATTGTTTTCCGTTCTCACTGTCAATATAATCGGTCCGCACGTGTCGGCGACCAACCATACTTTCTAAATATCCACCCATACATGTTGCGCCCCTAGCTACAGTTACGATTGCATCAGGCTGACTATATTCATTTTGTATGCAGCGTGACACAGCTGCCGTGGCCATCTTCAATAACTGCGAGTTGGCACTTATATTATCAAATTCAAATTTTTGCTTTGCCTTGCGTCCCGACGCCAACACAAAATCACCATCAACAACCGCAGTATTCATAAGTAACTCTTGGTTATGATGGTCTATGTATCTCGTCATTGCAGCCTCTACTTAATTACTCATTATACCAAATGAAAAGCCCTGGTTTTGACTCTTTCATCAAAACCAGGGCGTAGCGCCGGAGAGCCTAGGGTGAAACCCCAAGCCCTCCGGCACAGCATTTAGCGTCGCGGCCATTGCGGCAGAGCAAATCTGCCTTCAGGTAACCCTGTTCCCATGCGGGGATAATGGCCCTCAATAGGCCACTCTCCACGCGAAGATCCGCGTCGCAATCAACCCAGGCAAAAACCTTGACCCCGGATCCCATGGAACGCTCTTCGGCGCTTTCGGTCCGCAGAACAGAACTTTGGATGACTTTGTACATGATGTACCTCTTTCGATCTAGTAACGTAGGATCTCTACGCTTACGTCATACTACTATTATATCATAAATGCTAAATTATTGCAATATATCAAGCAATTGCTGCTCGTTTATCACCTGGGTACCATAGCTTTCAGCCTTCTTAAGTTTACTGGCGCCAACCTTACCACCAGCCACCAAGTAAGTTGTGTCCTTACCCACACTAGTTTGAAACGTACCGCCCAAAGCGCGAATTTTGTCGGCCGCTACGTCACGCCCCATACTCTCAAGTGAACCAGTAATAACAAAACTTTGGCCCGTCAGCTTGCCTGATTTTTGTTCGTAGTGCGGCCGCACATCGAGACTTACAAATTTATCAAGTAGTGCCAAATTATCTTCATCAGCAAACCACGCCACTACACTTTCAGCTACAACTTTACCGATGCCGTCCACCTCTTCGAGCTCTTCGATAGTCGCATTTTTTAGTTCGTCCATTGACTCAAACCTCTTTGCTAGGTCGATTGCCGTTTGCGCGCCAACATGACGTATACCAAGCGCTAGTATAAATTTTTCGAGTGGCGGATTCTTTTTTGCCTGTATAGCATCTACAAGCTTGTTAGCTGAAATATCGGCAAATCGTTCTAGCTTTAATAAATCATCAACAGTCAGCGTATATATATCAGCTATGTCTTTCACAAGCCCGGCATCTACTAGCGCTACAACATTTTTTTCGCCAAGTGTGTCGATATCAAGTGCGCCCTTAGATGCGTAATATTCCACTGAGCGCTTGAGAGTTAAATCACCGCTACTGCCCTTTACGCGGTACACTACATCTTTGCCCTGGCGCTCAAATTCCAACTCAGGATACTGCTCTTTTAGGGCTTGCTCGTAGTCAAACTTTTTAGATGATTTTGGGCGCAACTCCACTACAACATTTTCAACTTTCGGTATTATGTCGCCAGCTTTAAATATCACCACCGTATCACCAATTCGCACGTCTAGTCGCGCAATTTCATCGGCATTGTGCAAGCTAGCATGCTGCACAGTACTACCAGCCACAACCACAGGGTCAAATACCGCCACAGGCGTAGCCGCACCCGTGCGACCGATGCTTATCACAATATCTTTTACTACGGTTGTTGCCTGCTCTGCTGCATACTTGTATGCTACTGCTGCACGCGGCTGCTTGCCTACTATACCAAGATCGACGTATTGAGCGCGGTTATTAACTTTTATCACTAGACCATCGGTATTAAACGGCAATTCATGGCGTTTTTTGCCCCACTCGTCCACAAACTTCATAACATTGTCTAGGCCATCAAACACACTCGCTTGAGTGTTGCGACGAATACCGATAGCCGTCAGTGTCTCATAGGCAAACATGTGAGTTGGAATCTCAGCCGGGTCGCTACGCTGCAAGTCATAGGCAATAAACGTCAAAGGCCGCTCAGCAACCAACTGTGGATCAAGCTGACGTATAGTACCTGCAGCAAGGTTGCGCGGGTTGGCAAATTCCGGCTCACCAGCTTTTTTACGTTGTTCATTTAGCTGCTCAAAATCTTTTTTGAGCATGACAATTTCGCCACGAATTTCTGTACGACCTTGCAAAAACTTTTCAAAACCTTTTGCCGCGCGTAGCCTCAGTGGCACATTTTTAATTGTGCGAACATTATTCGTAACGTCTTCGCCCACATAACTATCACCGCGAGTAATAGCTTGAGTGAACAGACCATCTTCGTACACCAACGCACACGCTAGACCGTCCATTTTAACATCGGCAAAAAATTCATGTTTGCGACCAGGCAAAAGCTTATCTATGCGCTGCACCCACGCTTCCACCTCGGCACGGTCAAACACGTCATTTAAACTCAACATACGGCTACTATGTTGAACTTTTTTAAACCCGCCTTTTAGCTCATTGCCCACGCGCTGAGTAGGGCTATCCACAGCTACTAGCTCAGGATATTCAGCCTCGATTTTTTTTAGCTCACCAAATAAACTATCGTAAACCGCATCACTCACTGTAGGAATATCCAACACGTGATATTCATAGCTGTATTGATTTAGTAGAGTGCGTAGCTCGTTAGCTCGCTCACTTGCTTGTTGACTCGGCATCCATAACCCTTCGGTACAACATATATATGTATGTGGTTGCAAATATAATAGTAAACGCCGCCATAGCAACTATCAAAAACGGCACAAGCGGTAGCCAGTTCAAACTCGGCACGAATCCTTTTAGCCAGTCATCAAAAAGTATCACTGGTATCATAATCACCGCCCATAAAACAACTACAATCACAGCAAGCCACAAATAGCGAAACAGCATGCGCATGCGCCTACCCACAACTACATCGCCGGCAACTTTTATAGCACGCATAGGGTACATACCAGGTAGAGCAATTATAACCATCGCCATAATACTACTCGATAGCCAGTATACCGAAAGTATCGCCAGTAATACCACCGCGCTCCACACAAGCATGGCCGACACGCCGCCTTCTAGTAGGCCAGAAGTATCTGCTGCCGAATATATTATGACCGCCACGGCTAACGGAATAAGCTGAATAATTACCAAAAATCCCATAAGTATAGTTGAGAGTATCGGCGAGCCAGCATTGTACAAACCATCACGAATCTTAGGCTTATTGCCCGCCATCACCTGGCGCACTAGCCATATAGTTACAAGCCACGCAAAAAACACAGCTAGGCTCGCCATGACAGTTTGCGCCTGAGTAACATCTGGGGTTAAACCACTAGTTATAGACGCCGTAAGCAGCAAAGACGCTTTACCTACTCCGCCCAAGTCACCCTCAAACAAGCCGCCGCCAGCATCTTTGAGCGACTGCACTAGCGAAGAGTAAGTTTCTTGGCCCGAAAACCCGCTTATCACAATAGAAGCTACTATATATACAAGCGCTAGGCCCCCAAACAACTTTTTATTTTTCCATAACAGCGCCCGTACAGAATTAGTAAAAGACCAGTAGCCTGGTATATCTAGTGAGCGCCTGTAGTCGCGGCGGCGCGTCAAGCGAAACGAACGATGTGGGCGACGCCTTAAGAAACCTTTTTCGCGTTTCACAATTTTACGAACTATAGTTTTAATATCACCGCCCAAGTGCACAAATACTTGCTTAAGAGATGCTTTCTTGGTAGCGTTTTCACTTTTGCTTGCGGATTTTTTTATATTTTTAGTTGGCTTTTGTGTAGTTTTAGCGGCGGTCTTTTTACTCGGTTTTTTGCGGTCGGTCGGCTTTTTAGCAGCTGGCATTAAAACTTATTACCTTTCTCGCGAAGTCGCTTTATACGTTCGTCTAATGGAGGATGCGTGCTAAATAAGTTTGCTATAAACCCAGGCTTAAGTGGATTTGCAAAAAACAAGTGAGCAGTAGATGTGCTTTGATTGCGCATAGGGCGCGAAGCTGTCTTGAGTTTTTCTAGAGCATTAGCTAGCCCCTCAGAGTCACGCGTAGTCATGGCACCCGTGGCATCAGCCAAATATTCGCGCTGCCTACTTATGGCCATCTGAATCATCGACGCCATAATAGGCGCAAGTATAACCAGCACAATACCTACTATATATACGGCCGGGTGGACATTACGGTCACGGTCATCACCACCGTAGAACATCATACGCATAGCTATATCCGATAATATACCTATGGCACTCACTAGGCCAAAAGCTATCATGCTTACACGTATATCGTAGTTTTTCACGTGGCCCATTTCATGCGCCATCACGGCTTCTAGCTCACGGTCGTTCATGAGGTCCATTATGCCCGTAGTTGCCGCCACTATAGCATGCTGCGGGTCGCGCCCGGTAGCAAAAGCATTGGGCGCCGGGTCATCTATCATGTATATTTCCGGGGTTGGCATGCCGTTTGTTATAGCCAAGTTTTCGACTATACGGTATAGCCGCGGATTCTGCTTTTTGGTGATAGGTACAGCACCAGTGCTCATGACAGCCAATTTACTAGCCGCAAAATACTGTATAAGAGCATAAATTGCTGCACCGGCTATCACCCAGTAAGTTATGTGAGTATCGCCAAAATATAGGCTCGCCACATAACCCAGCGCGCTTATGAGCCCCACAAACACAGCCATTATAAGCAGTGTATTGCGTTTATTTGCAGCAATTGCTCCGTACATTTACAGTCCTTAAAACTTAACGTCTACTGGCTTTTCAACTTTTTCGCGTTCGCTGTCTTCTACGTCAAAGAATTCTTTTTCTGTAAAACCAAGCATGTTAGCAAATAGGTTGTTAGGGAAAAGCTTAATTTTAGTATTTAGGTCACGTACGCCAGAGTTGTAAAAGCGGCGTGCACCCTGAATTTTGTCTTCGGTGTCTACAAGCTCTTGTTGTAGCTCTACGAAATTAGTGCTAGCCTGTAGCTGCGGATAAGCTTCGGCTACGGCAAACACGCTTTTTAGAGCATCAGTCAGCATGTTGTCAGCTTTGGCAGCTTCTTTTGGTGAACCAGCGCCAATTACAGCAGAGCGAGCTTCAGTTACGTTCTGAAACACTTCCTTTTCGTGTTTAGCGTAGCCCTTAACGGTCTCTACTAGGTTTGGTATTAGGTCGGCACGACGCTTCATTTGTACGGTAATGTCGCTCCAGGCTTCTTCTACACGTACACCTAGGCGTACCAATCCGTTGTAAGTTACCCATAGGAACACCGCAACCAGTGCGATAACCCCTAGAAATATCCATAATGCAGTCATTCTTAAATTCCCCTTATATTACATACACTTTTATATTTTAATTATAGCAAATTTTAGGCAAAAAAGCGATAGGATTACGTATTACACCAGCCGAAACTCAATACCAACTACTCCATACCTGCTTTCATCGTCAGGAGTATAAAATTCGCGTACTTGCGCTTCAAGTTGCGCTTGGCTCTCACCACCAAATTCCGCAGGCTTCCTACTGGCAAACAACTCGCTAAAATTCCTGTAATGCAGGAGCTCCGCAACCTCAACTAATAACGTAGCGCCATCCACACGACTCGTAAATTCAATATTATCACCAACTTTTATCAGCCTACGTTTTTCATCATTTAGGCGTGACTCTATAGTTTTCTCGCCCGCCACAATCGCAGCAAACACTTCACCTTCTACGCGCATTTTATGAGTATTCATATCTGTTAATTTTAACACACTACCCCTTAACTATATTCATATCAAAATAAAAATCCAGGGGTTGCCTAGATTTTCATTTTGGTGCGCTGGGCGGGAAGTCCGTAGGGCAAAGCGCCGTCGCCATAAATGGCCGGGCTTTGGCGAACCCTGCGGTTTAGATCCCTGAACTCCGTTCAAACCAAATAAAAAACCCAGGACAAGCCTGGATTGTTTATTTGGTGCGCTGGGCGGGAATCGAACCCGCACGTCTTTTGGACAAGGGATTTTAAGTCCCTCGCGTCTACCAATTCCGCCACCGGCGCGTGTGATAGTACCTTTATTGTAAATGTAAAATACACTCTACAACGAACTCGCGAGCGCGTCTACGCATAATTTGCGTTTCACGCAGCCGCCACCGATATATTATACTATATCTTATGAGACAAATCTTGATAATTCACGGCGGTACGAGTTATTCTTCACGCGAGGGATATTTAAACAATCTAAAATCAATGCAAATTGACTATGAGCGCATGCGTCCGCGCAAAAGCTGGAAACTGTGGCTAGCCGAACAACTGCCCGATGATGACGTACTAACACCTAGTATGCCCTGCGCTGACAACGCCGTATACGACGAGTGGGTCCTAATGTTCGAAAAAATCCTACCCTCACTTACTGGAGATGTACGCTTAATCGGCCACAGCCTAGGCGCAATGTTCCTAGCCAAATACTTGCAACAAAACCCACTCCAGCACAAAGCCACGCAAATTATCCTGATAGCCGGCGGCTACAACGACGACAGCCTAGAAGACCTAGGTAGCTTTAGCGTAGAATCCGCCACAAACCTACCACAAAGTAGCGACGACATACACCTACTACACAGCACCGACGACCCAGTCGTACCATACGCTGAACTAGCCAAATTCCAAGCCGACATACCGCAAGCAACAGTGCACACCTTCTCCGACAAAGCCCATTTCAACGACACCGAATTCCCAGAACTCGTAGAAATATTAAATCATTAACAAAAACACTTATTCATCGCGCATATCACTAATAGGGTTGCGGCGGACATTACGAATAAGTGGTTGAATACTTGCAATAATACTAATGACAAATATAGAACCCACGACCACAGTGAGAAGTGGGGATTCAATGTTAAATAAACTGAATCTTGGTGCGTCATCTATAATACCAAATAGAGCGACAGCGGTGTCGGAGAGCGTACTTCCATAAAAAGAATCAACTACAAAAGCAACAGCTACGCCAAGTACCGTAGAAACGATTGCTATTTGAAGTGCAACTAAAAACACATATAAAAGATAGATAGTAGCTACATCATGGCGCCTGGCGCCCATAGCACGGTACACAGCAGTCTCCTTTCGGTTCTCCGTCATAATACGCGAGATCGTAAACCATATAATTATCGCAGCCAACCCTAACACTACGGGAAACGCCACGCTAGATATCTTATTAAACAATTTACTAATCTCATCCAGGATTAAATAATTTGACCCGTAAGGTCTAGCGATAAAACGTTTTGCACAATCCGAGGCAGATTCACGGCAAGTCTCATTGTCCAAGAAGGCACGGGCGTCCTTGACAGTCGAAAATTCGAGAATTCGAGCAGCAAAATCCTTATCTATAAGCGCAGCTTGCACGATAGTTCCAGCGCCCTCTTGTTTCTGAATATCGTACACTTTTCTATTATTTGGCAATACATCGTACAGCTGAATAGGAATTTCTATACTAGATATATCACCCTGTGGCGACACCAATAGACTTTTAATATAATCCTCAACACTCTTAGTGTAGTCGAGAAAAGGCTGCGCATACCTTACGCCAACTATCTGAAATGTTAATAGTTTATGTACTGGTGCGACATACGTACCGAGCTTATTCTGCACTGCCTCCAGTTTGAGCTCCGCTTGCTTCTCGCCAGCAGTACGTGTATCTTGCTTAATTGTAATATCACCACATGCCTCCTTAGGGTAATCGTAAATCAAACTCGGTTTTTGATACTCCTTACTATTTTCATTATTTTTCATCTCCACATAGTCACGCTGAATCTTCTCAAGCATTACCTGCTCAGTTGAATTACGGTAACAGGCTTGGTAAGTCTGGCCGTTTAGTTTCTCTTGTATGTCTTTGAGCCATGTCTTTTTTTCACTCGAATTTTTCGGCTCTTCACCGATACTGACCTTCTTGCCAAACAACGAAGCTGCCTCTTGAGCAGACACGACAACCGGGATACCCTTTAATTCTGATGAATCAGTTGGAAGGATATAACGAGATAAATTCTTCTGGTCAGTAAAACTATACACACCATTATAAATAGCATGGGTAAAATATCCGTAATCTCCAAAATCACCACCAGTTTTCGGCTCAGATACCCCAAAGTCCTCCTTGCCATCTTGAATAAAACGCAATCTTGGAATGGACGGAATTGCGCTTGGCTGATCCACGATAGTATAGCCGCTCGCTCCATATCTTGCACCAATCTCTCTTAAGTCACTTGCCTTATTCGCTGCTGTTTTAGCATACTCTTCAAACTTTCGTACATTCATTGCCTGAATAACTGGCGAAAAGAAATTCACTTTAACTCGCTGCTCCTCGGGCAACTTTTTATCCGCAAAAGCGTACGGTTCTAAAGCGGGTACTTCCGTCGCTTTATCATATTCAAGTTTGAGGGATTTATACTTATCTTGCAAATCCTGATAATATTGCCTTTCAAAAGCCCTGATCTTACGAATTTCATCTAGAGTTGGTGTGAGATTAAAGCTGATTTTATCGTATGGTATGTTGGGTTGCGACTTAACAAGATACTTATCGTTGCCGGATTTTTTAATAAACACCACGGCGCTCTTTTCGGCACCGCTAAAGACAATGACCGTGGCAATAAGAGTGGCAAACAAAAGACTCGAAACTATAATAGATGCTATAAGCACTCCTCGTTTTGAGCGTAATTTAGTTCGCGCAAGCTTTAGTGCATAATACGGTCTAATCATACAATCACCCCATCTTTTAATTCAATAATACGGTCTGCTTGCCTAGCAATATCAACATCGTGCGTCACAACCACTACGGTAGTCCCCAGCTCGTCACGAATCTTGCGAAATAAATCTATAATTGACTTACTATTTTTAGAATCTAGATTTCCAGTGGGTTCGTCTGCAAGAATAATGCGCGGGTTGTTCACAAGTGCACGCGCAATCGCAGCGCGCTGAATTTGCCCGCCAGACAGTTCTTTGGGATAGTGCTGCGCTCGCTCT
>JAGQND010000026.1 GCA_020428265.1 Candidatus Saccharimonadota bacterium
GTCAGCGTGCCGAGATGACTCGCAAAATGCGTGACTATATGGAGCAGCATGATTTTATAGACGTGACTACGCCAATACTAGCAAACTCTAGCCCCGAAGGTGCACGTGACTTTTTGGTGCCGGCGCGTTTGCATCCGGGCAAATTCTACGCACTACCGCAGGCGCCGCAGCAGTTCAAGCAGCTACTGATGGTTGGTGGTGTACCTCGCTACTATCAAATCGCGCCTGTTTTTCGCGATGAAGACTCCAGGGCAGACCGCTTGTACGGTGAGTTTTACCAGCTAGATATGGAGATGTCATTTGTAGAAGATGGCGAAGAAGTTCGTACTCTCATGGAGCCACTAATTGTTGATTTGGTTAAAAGCTTTGCCGGTAAAAAACTATTGAGTGAAGATATACCACGCATATCGTACCGTGATGCCATGGAGACTTATGGTTCCGATAAGCCAGATTTGCGCTTTGACATGAAACTAGTAGAGTTAACTGACGTGCTAAAAAATACTGAGTTTGGTGTATTTAAGAACGCTGAAGTTGTAAAAGCTATACGCGTAGAGGGTGGTGCTAGCTTGAGCCGCTCGCAAATAGATAAATTTACCAGTGTAGCTAAAAGTGAAGGTGCTGGCGGGCTAGCATATATAACTTACGAAAATGGTGAAGCAAAATCACCCATAGCTAAGTTTTTGAGTGCCGATGAGCTAACTGGTATACAAAATGCAACCGGTGCTAAAGACGGTGACGCCATATTCTTCGGTGCCGATAAGCGAACTGTAGTAAACAAGGTTTTGGGTAAACTGCGCAGTGAATTTGCCGAGCATTTTAATCTCAAAGACCCTAGTGTAATAGCACTTGCTTGGGTCGTTGATTTTCCGTTTTATGAGATGGACGAAAAGACTGGCAAGCTAGACTTTGGTCATAACCCATTTAGTATGCCACGCGGTGGTGCCGAGGCTGTAGAAGCAGCTAGTGACAAGTTAGATGTTGTAGCTGATCAGTATGACATGGTGATGAACGGCTACGAAATTTGTAGTGGTGGCGTGCGCAATCACAACCCTGAGACACTTTATAAGGTATTCGGTGTACTGGGCTACGATGAAGCATATGTCGAAGAAAAGTTTGGCGCTATGATAAACGCATTTAAGTTCGGTGCGCCACCTCACGCTGGCTGTGCATTTGGTGTAGATCGCATGCTTATGGAGCTAGTGGGTGAGAGCAACGTGCGCGAAGTAGTAGCCTTTCCTAAAAACGGCTCTGGCGTAGACGTGATGATGAATTCACCAAGTACAGTAGACGATGCGCAACTAGACGAGCTGTCTATACGTGTAGATATAGCTGAAGAATAAGTGATATAATTAAAACATGGACGATGCATCAATAATTACTTGGCTGGTCGTAGCGGTTGTACTGCTCTCGGTTGTAGTTTTTGTCATACTTACCGTAGTGGTTATATTGGTTGTGCGAATCAACAAAATCGTTAAGCATATACAAGCCGTCACTAGCAATGTAGCAGAGGCTTCGGAGTGGTTGAGTCCTGGCAAAGTTGTTTCGTCGATTATAGATATATTTCGTAAATAAGGAGGTTATATGCCTAAAGTTTTCAAACTAATCATAGCTGCAGCAACTGGATTTATAGCTGGTATTTTGGTGGCTCCTAAGAGTGGCAAGCAGACACGCCGCGATATCAAAAATAAAGCGAGCGAGCTAAAAGATAAAGCTACTGACGAAGCTGGTAAACTACGTGGTGTAGCAGAAGAAGGCGTAGGTGCAGCAAAGCACGGTGCCGAGATAGTAGCTGGTGAAGTTGCCGAGTTTGGCAAGAGCGCTAAAGGTGCTGCTAGCCGTATAGCTGGCGAAGCCGTAGAGCTTGGTGATGAAGCCAAAGACCGTGCGGCACGCGTGGCTGGCGATGCTAAGCGAACCGCTAAGCGTTTTACTGCAGATGCCAAAAAGAAGCTCAAGTAATTAGTTTTTAATCTAAATAAGCACCCATACAATAACTCATGTAGGGGGTGCTTATTTAGTTGTGTGCTGGGTTAGATTGATTTTTATTCATTTAAGTGTTATAACTAGAATATCCAGATGTCATAGGTGACGTTGGAGGTAGAAAGGATAGAACAATGAGCCAATCGGCTCTCCTTACAAAGGAGGCGGTCAACGTGAGTGCGACCGAAGTGTTCCCAGAGATAACAGTTAACGGCGAGGTGGTTCCTCTGGTTTCCGGCGTAACGGTTGTTTTTACTGCCGAGAATAGCTGGGATCTGAAAGTGGAAGTGAAAGCATATCCACTTCCGCCAAGCGGGTACCCGAACTTCTATTTCAGGATGTTCGAACGCTGGTCTGGCAATGACAAGGTGTTGTATGACATCTTGCCTGCCAAGCGGCTGTGGATCGACGGCAAGCAAGTCCTGAAGTTCAATGGCGTTGCGTATTCTGCAGAGCGTAGCGAGATCGTACTTCTTGAACCAGCGCAAGACAAGTGGGGAGCTCGGCTCATCACTTCACCAATCCTGTACCGCACCAAGGGCAAATCAAGCAATGAAGGTGCGGCGCGAAAGTTCGAGACTGTCGAGGTTCGCCTGCCACAGGAAGCGCAGTAGCGCCAACCCCCCCGTAGTCGTATGGCTACGGGGTCTTAATTTTACAGATATAATTCGTTTTGTAGGCGTGTGTAGTTAGCTCCACACTTAGCCGCGAGCGCTGCTGCCATGTTGTCTAGCAGGTTCTGGCCAGTTTTAGACAAAATTGCATCGTGGGTAGGGAACACAGTTTGCGGCTTTACGGTGTTCAAAAATTCTGCCGCTTCGCTAAATTTGAGCCAAGGTGCAGATATAGGCAGAGCTAGGGCAGTGATGGGTTTTGGTGGCAGGGCAAATGAATCGCCGGGGTAGTATAGGGTGTCGTTTATAATAATTCCGAGGTTTGCTACGGGTTCAACGTCTGAAAATATCCTAGCGTGTGTGCCGCCAGTGAAATCTAGACTGAATTCATTTATGGTACGCGTGTCGCCAGCTTGTACTGTTTCGGTGTGTATATCTGGTATCTGAGAGGTTATAGAAGAGTGAGCATATATGGTTGCATTGGGACTGTGCGCCAAAATATTTTTAATTTGATTTATGTCAAAGTGGTCCTGGTGCTCATGTGTAATCGCAACGGCTACTATGTTTTCGCTCGGAGTGAAGTCCGTAGTGTAGCTACCTGGGTCTACGACGATTATGTTGTTTTCAATTTCTACCGTAAAACAGGCGTGCTCGTATTTTGTGATTTTCATATGCTCTCCTGCATATAATTTTAAACTAATTTGACCAATTCATTAACTCATAAGATAATAAATAAAGATGATTTATAAGTATCTACGATTTGTTTGTTTGCTAGCTGTGGCTGCTGTTTTGGTAGTGCTACCCGTTCATGCCCAGAGCGAGGGTCTAACAACCGAGCAAATTGCTACCATCAAGCAGAATTGCCGGCAGATAAGCGCTACACTGAGTCAAATTCGTACCAATGATGCGCCTGTGTATATCAACAAAAATCAAACGTATTTTTCGATAGGCGACAAGCTGATGGCACGTTTGAATAGTCGTTTGACTTTAAATAGTTACGACGCCAGCGACCTGGTGCGTACTTCAAGTGATTATAATCATGAATTGCAGAACTTCAGGACCCAGTATAAGGCCTATGAAGAGCTGCTTTCTGATACTATTCATACCGATTGTAAGCGCGACACCGAGCGGTTTTATAATAAACTTGCGTCCACGCGTGATGCTCGTGGTAGGGTACACGAAAGCGCCATGAAACTCCGCGAATTCATAAGTCAGTATGGCAATCAAGTACAGACATTTGGCCAGCAGCATTTTTCGAAAGGGGTAGACAGTGAATAGCGACGAAGTGGAACACGCACACGAGCATATAGATAAACCGTGGTATTCTAGCGAGCTATTCTTTTTTATAGCAGGTAGTTTAGTGGTGTCACTCGTACTGGTGGCGGTAAGCATGTTTATTTACGTGGCCAGTGGTGCTTCACTGTTAGACTCTAGTCGTCCTGGTTATTTGTCTGTGCAAAAAGACATATCAGATACAACTTTTAAGGGTTTTCCGTCAACTGGTGATGTCAATCAAGGTACGCTTGATGATTTTAATAAGCTATATCAAAAACAAATTAAATCTGTCATGGGCGACGATGTATTTAGCGGTGCAGCCATGAGTGACCAAGCCTTGGGTATAGATATCTCAAATGAGTAGCGTTAACCCAGAAGATTTTATAATCACACGCAAGCGCAAAAAATATAAGTTTGCACTATTTGCGAATTCACCGCTATGTTTTGAGCTTGACGAGTGGGACGGGCAGGCGATTGACGTGCTTGAGCTAGGCGCTGGCACGGGGTTATTTAGCGTGGAGCTTGCTAGTAGGTATCCCGATAAGGTTTTTGTGGCCGTAGATGTAAAAGCTGACCGTTTGCAAAAAGGTGCTCAGGCTGCCATAGAGCGAGGCCTAGTGAATATTTATTTTGTACGCGCTAGGGCAGACCAACTTTTAGATTTGGTAGGCGAGAGTAGGCCGGCGCAACTGTGGCTCACCTTCCCTGACCCGTTCCCCAAAAAGCGCTCGGCGGGCAGGCGCATGACTCACCCGACTTACCTACGGATATACGGGCAAATTTTGCGCTCGGGCGGTAGTTTTTACCTGAAGCATGACAACCGTGTTTTCTTTAACTGGAGTTTGGAGCAGCTGGTGGCGGAGCATTGGAATATAGAAGAATTGTCGTTTGATTTGCACGATAGTGAGCTGAGCGATGACTACAAAATTGAAACAACTTACGAAAAACGCTGGCTCAGCGAAGGGTTTACGACTAATTTTGTGCGGGCAAGCGTAAAATAGGGTCTTTACACCCTATTATTTTTTGAGTATAATTTGAGTCAAATATGACTCAAAAATATCAAATAAAAAACGATATCGAAAAGCATATTTTGCAGGCTTTAAAACAGCTAGGCGAAGCGCGTTTTATAGATCTTAGGCCAGAAGGCGTGGAGACGAACTTGTATAGTTATCACCTATCCAAGCTGGTGCGCCTAGGTTTTGTAGATAAGGTTGATGGTGGCTATCGACACCCAAGTGTCAGGACTGCGAGTGATAGCGACCAAGCTGGCCATAATAATTCTGCGCCAGGTGGGGTGCCGACCAAAATAGTTTTCGTAGCTCAAGATGGCTACGGCAAGACTATTTTGGCTGGTGAAAAATCGGGGACAACCCTACCCTACGGTAATATGGAGAGTCGTGATGACTCGGTGCTTGCGGCTGCCAAGCGGGTAGCAAAGCAAATATTTAGTATTGATATGCCAGGCCTTAAGCATGCGGGAGTTTGCTATGTTCGCTCTCGCTCGAGCGTGCAGCTGGTGCATGTCGTGACGTGTGACGGTGAGTCGCTCAAGGGTTGCGTGGGCTATAAATGGGTGAGCGCAAGGGGGCTGTACGATGTAAATTTAGCGCCAGGGGACATAGATATCTTATCGCGGACGTTTTTTCGTGACCCGTTCTTTTTTGAAGAGTTTAACGTGTAGCCGCTTGCTGGTTGCGCCAATATGGCTCGGCTTGTTCCATAACGTATAACAAATTTTTCTCTGGGTTGGCCATACCAGGGCGCTCTACTATGTCACGCAATATGCGTCTGCCTAGACAGGTAGCAAATGGAGTTGCTATTTCTATACATTTATCGCTACTTAGCTGCCTAGTGTAGAGACCCTCGACTATAATTACGCTTGCTGGTTCGACTACCCCATCGATTACAGGGTCCCCAGATACAAAGTCATACACGCGTCTTGGCACAGCTATGCCGTTTTTTAGTTTGTATATATCGGTATCTAGTGCACGTAGGTCGTAGGTATCGGGGTGGTCCCAGCTCTGCCATTTTTCACCTGTAGTGGGGTTTCTTAGGGCTGTTACACCTCTGTTGTAGTCATCACTCGATATTATGGTTGGCGTGTGCCCTAGTACTTGTAGGTTTTGCTGTAACTCTCGTACATAAGTAGACTTACCTGAGCCAGAGCGCCCAGTTATGGTTATGACCGTTGGTTCTGTATTGGTTTTAGATTGGATTAAGTCTAGGATTTCGCTTATTGGAGTGTCTGGCGTTTGGGCTGGCAGTTCATTTATAGGGGTAGCTTTGTTGATATTAAGCGCACTTGGCAGGTGAGACACGTCTATGAAGTCGCTATCAGACAGCCCCGTATCTGCAGTAAATATTTGCCAGTTTGTAGGGTTTTCGTACTCTACTTGTATTTCACCAGAGTTATAGAAGTCAAAACATACGCCTTCACAGGGCTCGTAGCGTATTTTTTGTAGTATACGGTGGCCTATTTGGCGGTAGTAATCATATATATCTATCGGGATTTCAGTTTCTATTTCTAGCCTTTTTATGCCCTCTGCTGTAACTTCGCCAGTGTTTTTGAGTGTTGCGGTATGGGTGTGGGTTTTTCGTATACGCAGGCTATATTCTTCGTCAGGTGAGCTTAAATATACTTGCTCTATGGGTGTACCGAGTGGCCTTAAATGTGCGAAATTTTCAGGGTTTTTGGGAGTCAACTTTTTTTCTTGTTCAAAATTATTTGTGTCAAATTTTTTTCGCTCGTTCATAATACTAACTCAAATCTTTTTTAGTGATATTTAAATTAACCCTTTACATTTACATAATATCAACTACTATAAGTAATAGATAGTTAGTTTAATTTGAGTCAAATTATTTTGTCTATGAGCGAAATTCAACACAATATACAGAAACAAATCATACGCGTACTGATGGGTAAAAAGGTATCGCGCTATAGCGACATGAGGCCGCGCAATGCTAATAGTAACTTGTATAATTACCACCTCAAAAAGCTCTTAGCTGGCGGCTATGTGCTAAAAAATGGCAGGGAATACAGGTTAGCGCCTAAGGGGCTACGCTACGTGGACCGTCTGAGTCTGGAAACATTTGAGTCTCGCCGTCAGCCAAAACTTGTGACATCGGCAATACTACTAGACGAAATGGGTCGAGTGTTGATGTATAAGCAGCCTAAGCAGCCGTTTATAGATGGCTACACTATACCTATAGGCAAAATACACGAGGAAGACGCTAGCATATCGGCCGCCATGAGTCGTGAACTGAAAGAAAAGCTAGGTGTAGATATTACCCCGATATATACCGGTCAGTATTACATGCGAGTGCTGCAGGAAGGTGAGCATATAACTACTATTTTGAATCACGTGTTCCGAGCTCGTGTGAGTGCTGATATTGAGGTGCAAAAGGGCGAATGGGTAGAGGTAGGCCTACTAAAAGACTCTGACATGTACCCTGGTATCAAAGAAATACTCGGTAGTTCTATGAACAACGAGCAGTTTACTATACAAGACTTGACTATTGATTATGACCCGAGTTAACTTGGCCGCGTAGCCAAGAGTCTATGGGGCCAGCGCCCATGATGAGCACCAGCGAACCACGATTGCGTGCTGCCTGAATATTTTGCCACAGATTGTCGTCTAGCTCGACGAAATGTAGGTTGTTGTGATGTACATTAGCTGTTAAGTCGGCTGGTGTGAGGATTGGTAAACTGGGGTCTTCGCGGGTTTGGTAAGTGGGTACCCAGTAAAGTTCGCTAGCACTTGCAAAAACTTCAGTAGTGTAGCCACTTGCTACTTCGTGCTGGCGGACGTTTTGGTGGGGCTGGTACACTACCGTGACGTCGCTAGATAATTCTCGTGCCATGGCTATGGTAGCTTTGATTTCGCGCGGGTGTACGGCGTAGTCGGTGTACAGGTTGTCGGCGAGCCGTTCAAACCTTCGCCCGGCACCAGGGAACTTACCAAGTGCTGCTACTACGTCGCCCTGTGCATTTATGCGCTGCATGGTCTTGACTACTAGGTTGGCGTTGCGGCGTATGTGTTCGCCAGGTAGTGCAATATTTGCTACGTCTTTGTCCCCTAGTACCCACGCAGTGGGCGAATCTACGCCTAGTGCAGCGGCCTCGGACTGCCACAATATACTGCCCTGACTTTGGCTCACAAACTGCTTAAATGCGGCGTTGTAATCGGCTTGAGTGGGGTATGTATCGGGGTGGTCGTAGCTGAGCGCCGGTATGACTGCCAAAAATGGCTTGAAATGTAGCATATTGCGGTCGTATTCGTCGCATTCGTATACAAAATACTCGCTGCCCGGCTGGTAGCGGCCGCTTGGTCCAAAACTAATAGTGGTGCCTATGGAGTAACTAACTGGTATCCCAAGCTGCATGAAAGACCACACTAGCATAGACGTGGTGGTGGTTTTACCGTGTGTGCCGGCCACAGCTATGAGTTTTAAGTTTTTGTCGGTTATGATTTGCGCCAGTAGTTCGTCGCGCTTGCTGACTTTGATACCTAGTGACTGTGCCCGTACAAGCTCTGGGTGGTCTACAGGAAGGGCTGAGGTATACACAAACCAATCTACGGGCGACTCGGCATGTATGCTTGCTAGGTGCTCGCCGGTTTGGTCTAGGCTAACTTGTACGCCGCGGGCGGAGAGTTCATCTGTAGTGAGGCTTGTGGAGCGGTCTGAGCCGGTAACGCTGTACCCTGCATCGAGTGCTATCTCGGCTAGTGGTCCTAGACCCACGCCGCCTATGCCGCAGAAGTAAATATTCATGGTTTTAGTATACGCTAATTAGGGGTGAGATTAAACAGCTCGTGGTATACTAAATTTAGTGAAAGTGGTGGGTTAACTAGTGGCAGACAAACGTGAAGCACAAAAAAACCTCAAGCGACTGCAGTATTTGAAAACTTGGCAGTTAGTTTTGGTGTTTTTGCTGTTTGCATTTATAGCTGCTACGTTTATGCGCCTCAATAACGTAGGTATGGCGCAGCGCCGCGAAGCCGTGATACAAGCCGACAAAGCAGGTGACAAAGAGGCGATAAAGGCCAGGGTATTTGAGCTGCAGCGCTTTGTGACGTCCCATATGAACGCCAATATGGGTGTAGTATACCTGGAAAACCAATATAGGCGAGACTCGCAGGCAGCTATAGACGCAGCGAGTGGCGTAAGTAACCCTAACGGCAATATATACAAAAAAGCTCAAGATGAGTGTGCGCCGAAGTTTTCGCACTATTCACAGGCTTATTTGCAGTGTACGGTGGACTTTTTGAACAAATATTCACCGGCCGAGCAAAAAGCTGTCTCGCCTGATTTACTACCCAAGGTAGATTTGTATCGTTATAGTTTCGTGTCCCCTCTGTGGGCGCCTGATTTTGCGGGTATGTTTGTGTTAATTGCAGTATTTATTTTGTTTGTTATAATTGCGCGTATAACAGGGGTGATAATCCTCAAATCTATCATAAAAGCGCGAAATAATCACTCTTAGGTGTTGACAAGGGTTAGGCTTACGCGGTAATCTGACTACTGTATAGCACTAAAGGAGGTATAAGACCAATGGCTTACAAGCATACAAACTCAAAAGGCGTAACATACTATCTACATAAGACTGAAGTAACTCTACGTGGTGGCAAACCACAGACTATCTACTTCTTCGCTAAGGTAGAGAAGAACGAAAAGGGTGAACCAGTAGATCTTCCAGAAGATCGCGTAGTTAAAGAAAACCCACGCAACGGTTTCCTAACTATCTCAAAGAAGAAATAATTTACATTTCTTATACACACTCCGCCCTCAGTTATGGGGGCGGTTTGTTGTTAATTTTATATCATCATACTGTGGATAAGTTGTTGATAAGCATTATGAACGGTGCTAAACTTAAATCAAACAAACAGGTGCCAAAATACCCCGCGAATATTA
>JAGQND010000027.1 GCA_020428265.1 Candidatus Saccharimonadota bacterium
GTTGGCGGAAACTTAGAGCCACCATAAAGCCGCTATAGAACCACACGCCTTCGAGAATGATATTATAAGCGATTAGGTTACGTATGAAGTCTTTTTTACCTTCTGTTGTAGTTATGTCAACAGTTTCTTCTGTCATACGCTTGATGTACTTAGTTTCGAACTCTTCTTTGCGAGCCATACTTGGGGTCTCAACGTGAGAGTTGTATGCTGCGTCGCGGTCAATCGGGAATGTTTCGAGTATATACTCAAACGACATACAGTGATTGGCTTCTTCCCACATCTGCTTAGCTAAATACAAGTGACACTCAGCAGCATTGACATATGGGTACACACCAAATGCTAGAGCTTTATTTACCAGTAGTTCGTTGGGGTTAAAGTAGCTTATAAGGAACGTAAACGCGTGACGCTCTTCCTCGGTCATTTTGTCCCAGTCAGCTAAGTCTTGAGCCAGCTGAATTTCGTTTGGAAACCAAGTGTTAGCAACCGCTTGGTCGTATAAATCTTTTGCCCACTGATAGTTAATTGGGTGTAGCAATAGTGCGTCTTGGATACCACTTCCTAAAATACCTGCCATAATTTTCTCCTTTATTAGACTTAACGGCCTATTTTACTCACATCCGTCGCAAATTGTAAGTGATGCTGGATCAATTGGTGCCGAAATCGTACCTTTTGACTTAGCATCTTCGTCGGCTAGCGCCTGTGCTGCTGCCATTGCTTTGTCGATAGCTGCTAATTTTTCTTCTAGTGTCATTTCGTCGCTTATTATTTGGTTTGCGTTCATTTTTATACCCTCTCTTACCCTATGTTTTGTTATTTTATGTTTATGCTCGTACCACGTTAAGACGTATTTTCTCTCCGTCGCATAGTCTATACCCTCTTTGCGAAGCCGAATCCTGACTTCTTGGCGCCTTCGCCTGTTTTCTTTACAATTTCTTCGGTTTTATTAACTGTCGTTGTGCTCTGCTCGGCCTGATGTCGCGGCTTGGAGTGCAAGTAGTATGTAGTTTTTAGCCCGCGCTTCCAGCCTTCCATGTATATGTTGTCTAGGTCATCTATATTGCGAGTTTCTAGATACATATTGCGGCTCACTGCTTGGTCTACCCACTTTTGCGCACGCGATGCTACCTCTATAAACGATAGCGGCGATAGCTGGAAACAAGTCTTGTAGATGTCTTTGAGGTGCTGCGGCACGTCTAGATTGGTTAGGTCACCCATTTCTACAAGTAGTTGCTCTTTTACACTGTCCCATAGGCCAAGTTCTTTGAGGTCGCGCACTAGGTTTTCGTTAACTTCTAGGAATTTGCCATTTAGTGTACTGCGACTAAATATTTGGCTAAACTGTGGGTCAAAACCAGGAGTTGTGCCAGCCACGTGAGCTATGTTCGCAGTAGGCGCTACGGCCATAAGTGTGGCGTTACGCATACCTTTTTTGGTCTTTTTGCGTAGTGTTTCCCAGTCCATGCGTGTTTTGCGGCTAATATTCACTTTTAGCTTGCGGTCTTTGCTATGAACTTCTACTAAATCGATTGGTAGCAAGCCTTGGCTCCAGCCACTACCCTTGAAGTCTGGGTATATACCGCGAGTTTTAGCTAGGTTTGCAGATTCGTCGATGGCGCTGTAGCTTATGTATTCTACAAGCTGGTCTACTAGTTCGTAAGCTTCTTCGCTTTCGTAGCTATAGCCCATTTTCTCTACTACATCGGTAAAGCCCATCACGCCGAGGCCAAGTGCGCGTGTAGACTGCACACTATTGATAGCTTCTACTACAGGAGTGTTGGTGATGTCGCAAAGGTTGTCTAGCTGGCGCACTGCACTGCGAGCTGCTAGGTCTAGGCGCTTCCAGTCCCACTCTTTGGTTTCGCGGTTTAGAAATGCCGTAAGGTTGATACTCACAAGGTTACAAACTGCAATATTTTTGGCATCGTTTGGTAGAGTGATCTCGGTACATAGATTAGACGAGTGGATCGTGCCAGTATTGTTGTTTAGCGCACGCACGTTGATGCTGTCCTTCCACGTAATCCATGGGTGAGCAGCCGCCTGAAGTGCTGTGAGAATCTGGCGCCACTGCTTGCGTGCAGGTACCTTTTCAAATATACGCATGTCGCCAGCTTCAGCCTGCTTTACGTACTCAGCATAGCGCTTGCTAAATGCCGAACCGTAAAGTTCCGTTAGGTCAGGAGTTTCAGCTGGGTCAAACATGTACCAGTCTTTGTCGGCGTCTACGCGCTTCATGAATTCGTCGCTCAAGTAGCAGGCGATGTTGGCAAAACGTGTGCGGTAGTATGGGTCACCGGCGTTAGCGCGAAGGTCCATAAACTGCGGGAAGTTAATATGCCAATTTTCCATGTATATAGCTGCGGCACCGGCTTTTTTGCCCTTGCGACTAACTGCAAATAGTGCCGTGTCGATCATTTTCATAAATGGTAGCGGGCCAGTAGATACAGTGTTAGTAGTTTTTACTGGGCTACCTGCAGCGCGGAGTTTCGTCATACTCATGCCTATGCCACCAGTACCCTTTGCAATCCACATAGTGTCGCGGACTGATTTAGCGATTGACTCCATGTCGTCTTCGACATCTATCACAAAACAGTTGCTGAGCTGCGGGAACGAACCACCGGCGTTTACACGAGTTGAGCCGCCAGGTAGATACTCAAGCCTACTCATGTGATCGTAAAAGTCTAGCGCAGCTGCTGTAGGGTCTTTTTCATTAAAGCTAAGGCCCATAGCTATACGCATATGCGTGAACTGAGGCGTTTCAATAGCTTGGCCATCTTGTTGGCGCAAAGCGTAGCGGTTTTTGTTTGTTATTACGCCCAAGTATTTACTTAGTTTGTCGCGGCTAGGCTCTAGCGCTGCAGCGAGCTTTTTAAGGTCAAATACCTTTTCGTCAGCCATTCGCTTGTCTAGTAAGCCCTCTTTTACGGCAGATTTTAGATATTTAGGGAATTCTTTGGCATGTAGCTTCTTTAGCTCGTCTTCGTTTTTGTACTCGCCCAAAATATTCTTATATAGGTTCTTTAGTTGCAGGCGAGCCGCAATCACGTCGAAATCTGGGTCATCTTTGACATTCTGCAAAGCTGTTTGTATGACGGTTTCGTCGAGTTGCTCGGTAGTTATGCCGTCAAAAAGTGTTAATTGTAGTTCGGTAGCCACTTGTACTACCTTAGAAATCTGATCTGGAAGCCCCTCACTGGCTTCAACTAGCGCCAAATTGATTTTGTTGGCGTCGAATGGCTCGCGGGTGCCGTCGCGTTTTACCACATTGATACTCATATTCCCCCTTGGTGTATTTATTTAATATTGTTCACACATTCCCTCACTCCGGCGGTCTCTCAGGTCACCGTACACAAGGTGCAATTAGAAGCCACTACTGTCACTGACAGTAGTGCGGTGATTCTTCCGTCTTGCAAAATATGTATTTATGTTGAACTACTATATATATAGTGTCTACATAAAACTATAAACCCTACATATATGGTTTTCAAGCATTTTAAATAAGTATTTTTAACTACAAGCGATTTAACAGATTATAGTGTTGTAAATAAAGTATCATACGCTATATGTAGCGTATGATATCAATTTTAAGCTACACCTTATACTACTCGTTGTTGCTCACATAATTCTCGTCGCCGATAGTTAATTTAGCGCAACCAGTCTTGTATTCTGACTGCGTTAGAGTCGCCTGACCGTTGTACTCTACATTGCCAGATGCCACGCTTACAACCTGTACGTAGGTTTCGCGAGAGCCTTCAGAGGAACCGCACACATTTGGCTGAGTCACCTTAAGGTTTTCTACCACACCGGCGTCAACTTTTAGGTTCTGCTTCGAATCCACCACTAGATTGCGTACCCTTGCCGAGCCAAGGTCGACGGTCGCATCGCCACCACTTACATTTAGCTCCTCGTAACTCCCCATGATAGACACAGAATTACCGTTAACTACGTTGATATTTAGTGATTTTGACACTTTACCATCGTACGACACTGATAGATTACTCTGCTGGCCATTGATACTAAGCGAGCTAAGGCGCGGGCCATAAATGGTAAGTGTTGTGCCTGGGTAGTAGCCACGGCGGAGTGATGGTAGTTTGCCGGCATTTAGCTTCAATTTGGCAGTAGTACCATCTACGGTTATGTCAGCTTTGGCACTATTTAAACCTTTAAGCTCATAGTGCGGATCGTCCGACACCACATAGTTTACGTAGTTATCAAACCCGCCTTCACTATTAGTAGTTATATCGAGCGTGTTTATAGACTTAAATTCGCCACTTAGCGGCCTGTTGACCGTACTCGTACTAGCTTCTATAGCTTGATTGGCGCGTTGACTATCGGCATATATCAGCCCGCCATATACACCCACCGATGTTAAGCCAAGTATAAATGAGGTAGCTACAATAGCCGTAATTTTAGTGTTCAATACGCCACGAATTAGTGCGTAAGCTATGGTACTAAGGAATACGACTAGGAACACGAGGCCAGATATAACAACTCCGCCCGTAATCCAGTCTCCACGGTATACTTCGTCGATACCGTGCATAATATTACTGCTCGGGAATAGTAGTGCTTGCAGCGAAAGTCCGGTCACTAGCAGTACAACACCAAGTGCCGCACCAATAGCCATGATGGCAAATACTATGCGCAAAGCTAACGCAAATATAGGAGTTTTGGCAGCTACCTTGTCTTGGCTAGCCTCCAAGATTGCGCGCGCATTTGCCACCTTGCCTTCTAGTAGCAACTTGTCGGCGGCAGATTTGGTAGGCGGCAACAGTACCCAAAGTACTGCATATAGTGCCGCCGCAAAGCCAAACGATACCAGCATCAACACTATGAATCCGAGGCGAACAAATAAACTGCTCACGCCAAAATATTTAGCTATGCCGCTTAACACGCCGCCAAGTAGCGCACCGTCTGTATCGCGAAATAGGCGTTTCTCGCCCACCGGCAGCTCTACATCTTCGTCACTAAAGTCACTCGGCGCACCCAGGGTGTCACGCACAGCCTCCACATCTGCAAGAGTAATCACCCCGCCAGCCGTCACGCCACGCTCGGCCAGTAACTCCACCACGCGCAGCTCTATATCATTTACTATATCTTCGTCGTCGAGCGCTACCTTTAATTGTTTAAAATATTTCTCCAATTCTTTCTTGGCGCCGACTTCTACATCGTACGCAACTTTTGCTATATGTATTCGCGTAATTTCGTTCATATGCACCTTTCTATAGTTTTTTTAGCGCTTTATTGAGCGCAGTTATTTTGGTTAATACCAGTTCTGCAACTTCGTTGCCAGCTTTTGTGGCCACGTAATATTTACGTGGCGGCCCCTGCTCACTCTCGTGCCATTCGTAGCGCAGCAAGCCGTCTTTTTGCAGCCTGCTAAGCAGTGGATACACCGTACCCTCTACTACCACCAAGTCGGCCGCATGCAGCTTGGCAATTATGTCGCTCGTGTACTGTGGCACACTGCGGCATATCGCCAACACGCAGTACGCTAAGTATCCTTTACGCAACTGCACCGCCAGCTGGTCAGCGTATTCTTTGTTGCTATTCTTACTTGTCATAGTACTATGTTATACCAAGTACTATATATTGTCAATACATAGTACACACTTAAATTCAAATCATTGAAAATGCTTATACTTAAAGATATACTAAGCTTATATAATAAACAAAAGGAGCAATATGCGACGCGACGATGTAGACAAATTAGTATCAGCAACAGGCCTAGTATTGGCAATAGTATTTATCATTACATCTGGTGCTCTGTATTACACCTACCAGTTTGTACATGGGCAAGTTAGCTCACAGCTAAGCAGCGAAAAAATCACTTTCCCAGCAGCTGACTCCAAAGCCTTCACTTCCCTACCTCAAGATTCGCAGGACGCCATAAAACCACACGCCGGCAAAGCACTCGAAACTGGTGCACAGGCCGAAATATTCGCCGATAAATACATAAAAGTACACCTAGATAAAATCGGTGGCGGCAAAACATACTCCGAGCTAAGCTCTGAAGCTATGGCAAACCCTAGCGACAAAGCACTAGCTGGCAAGGTAGAGTCAATCTTCCGTGGTGAAATGCTACGTGGTGTACTACTAAATGCCTACGCATTTGACACTATGGCCATAATTGCAAAATACGCAGCCGTAGGTGCGCTCGCAGCCAGTTTTGTACTAGCAATACTATCTTCGTTAGGCTTCCGTCATGCCAAAAAGGTGAAGTCGCGCCGCAAGAAATAAGCGCGGTACCTCAATTTGTACTATAATTAGTACATGACAAATATACTTGAGGTGAAGAATTTCTCGATGACATTTGGTAGTACAAAAGTCATCAACAACCTATCTTTTGAGGTTAAAAAAGGTGAAACATTCGGGTTCCTGGGTAGCAATGGTAGTGGCAAAACCACTACCATTCGCGCTTTACTAGGACTATACGAGCCAACCGGTGGCGAGCTACTAATCGGCGGCAAACCATATAGCGTAGATGGCGGCGTACGCCTAGGCTACCTACCCGAAGAGCGCGGCCTATACAAAAAGGAATCAGTGCTCGACACCATGGTTTACTTTGGCCAGTTAAAGGGCTTGAGCCGCCAAGATGCCCAGCAGGTATCTATGGATTATCTAAAGCGAGTAGAACTCGACGGCAAAGCTCACTTAAAACTCGATAAACTCAGTGGTGGACAGCAACAAAAAGTTCAGCTCGGCATAACTATCATGGATGACCCCGAGCTACTAATACTCGACGAGCCAACCAAGGGTTTTGACCCAGTAAACCGACGCCTACTAATGGATATCATAGAAGAACACCAAGCCAAGGGCGCAACCGTAATCATGGTTTCACACCAAATGGACGAAGTTGAGCGCCTGTGTGACCGCATAATTTTGCTAAAAAACGGCAAATCTGCAGCATATGGCACGGTAGCCGAAGTAAAAAAGAAATATCACATGAAGTCGCTCGACGACGTATTTCTACATGTATATGGCAGTGGCGAGGAGGCTCAAAATGCATAATTTAGGCACAGTTATAAACTTTGAAATCATGCGCGCACTCAAAAAGAAGTCATTTTGGCTAGTGGCGCTCGGATTTCCGGTACTTATAGCCGGCGTGTTTGCTATAGTTTACTTTTCTAACCAAACCACCGACCAAGCGGCCAAAGACCTAGCCAAACAAAACTTTAGCATGCAAGTCACCGACGAATCACGCTTGGTTAGCCCCGCTATCCTTAAGGCACTCAAGGTACAGTCCGCGAGCAGCAAAAGTGCCGGCGTAGAGGCCGTGGAATCTGGCAAAATCGACGCTTACATATACTACCCGCGCGACTTAACCAAGCAAAAAATTGAAGTATATGGCCAAGATGTAGGCATATTCAACAACGGACGATACGACGCTATGGCCAAAATGCTACTCTCGGAATCTGTAAAGGCTACCGTGTCGGCAAGCGTGCAAACTGTCATAGGCGGCTCGGTACAGTCTAGCGTCACCACCTACCGCGACAACAAAGTATACGACCCCGCCAAAGAAATGATATACCCTGGCGTGTATCTAGTGCTGTTTTACCTACTTATAGCATTTTTCAGCGGACAAATCCTCACTAGCACCACCGAAGAAAAAGAAAACCGTGTAGTAGAAATGCTGCTCACCACCATAAAAGCCCGCACGCTTATAATCGGTAAAATCATCGCCATCATCGGTCTCGCGCTCGTACAGGCAGTGCTTATTGTGCTACCGATTTTGGTCATATACTTACTATTCCACGACAAACTACAACTACCATCGGTAGACCTAGCGTCACTCCCCGTAAACGTACCGCGCATACTCATAGGCGCAGCTATATTCGCACTCAGCTTCCTGTTCTTTACGGGCTTCATGGTGCTCATCGGCAGTAGCGTACCTACCGCCAAAGACGCCGGGCAATTCATAGGTATTATCATGATACTTATATTCGGCCCACTCTACGCCGTATCGCTATTTATATCCAACCCAGAGTCTACCCTGGTGCAGGCACTCACGCTTATACCATTTACAGCGCCAATACCCATGCTGCTGCGCAACGCCGTGGGCAACCTTACCACCTGGGAAACAATCCTTGGACTTAGTATCCTAGCTATCTCATCTGTTATAGTCATGGCTCTAGCCATACGCGTGTTTAGGTTTGGCGTGCTAGAATACAGCCGCAAGCTATCTATCAAAGAGATAATCTCTCGTAAGTAGAATATTGATTTATATTACTATTTGTGGTATAATAGAATTATGGAACCTAAACCACCGGTAACTCCATATATACCGGACGACGCCGACCGTATAGTTTGGGTTGCGCTCGGGGTTGAGGACGTAAAACCTTATTTTGAGGGAATCAAAAGTCATACCGGCAAGCTTGAACCGCTGGTCGAACGAACTCTTTTAGACGGAGATATAGAAAGCTTAGCTCAAGCTGCTGGCCGCCTGACGTTTATAGACGACCACGATGGCCGCCGTATAGACCCCGACGAAGACTCTCTGCATATCAAACAATTACGCCAATATATGGGCAAACAGAAGAAATTTATGACGCCTGCTGACCGCAAAAAATTCAACAAAATCCGCGTAGCAGAAGTAGAAATTCAGCTTGCTCCACTTAATGCCGACTTCACACTTTTGGATAACGGAGACGAAGATAAGGACGAATAAATAATTTAAAAAGCCGCACAATTTCTTGTGCGGCCAACTACACTAAGTAGTTTTACCGAAATGCCGGCCAGTATGCAGCGATGCACTGGAACGGCTGACCGTTCAGTCCAAGCGTGAATGCAGCCACCCGCTCAGCGGACGTACCGTGCGGGTCCGACGACGCGCTAGTGTCGCCAATGGCGTCAAACGTCGCGACACCCTCTTCGATATCACCATTCTCCAGGTAGCCCTTTTTGTAGGCAGTACTCGCCCAGGCTCCCGAGAAACAGTCTGCAATCAGCTCCTTGTTCTTGCCCGTGGGCTGCGCAACACCACGCTGAGTACCCAGCTCGTCGACCACACTGTGGCCAAACTCGTGCGCCACAATGACGGCCACGGCAAAGTCGCCTGCGCGCTTGGTTTGCCGCCCGTACACGTCTCCCAGCCAAACCTTCACAAAGGCCTCCGCTGGCAGAATCAGCACGCCGCGATCACTCACGCCGTTGACCACAATCGGGTCCACACCACAGTAGAACGCGTTCGGAAAATCCGAACCAATCGTCATGGTGCCACTCTGGCCCGGCATGGTGCACTGAGACGTAACCGTCTGCCCCGGCAAGATGATGTTGTATGACACCATTGGCTCGCGCAGGCCAACAGCCTTGAACCACGCCGACCACTCCGCATCCGCATCGATGACAACCGTCTCGATGTACTTCGGCACAGACACCGTGGCGGTGTTCTGCGTAGCCATAGACTCCATGTTGGAGGTAGGCGCGGACATAGGCACACAATTCAGCTGCCCCTGGTACGTACACACCGGATCAGCCGCAGCCGTAGGTGCCGCCACCAAGCCCATGGTTACCGTTGCAGTAGCAACGAATGAAGCCAAGAAAGGGCTAATTTTCATGTACACTCCTACGGAGATGAAAAATAACTCGGACGAGTTATCCGAATAACTATACCACCATTATATGAATTTATCAATACCTACGGGCGCTGCCAAATTTAAAAGGGGCTCGCTAGGAGCCCCGGTTGACGCGTTAGTTGCGCCTTGGCCGTGTTGCCAAGCAGTAG
>JAGQND010000028.1 GCA_020428265.1 Candidatus Saccharimonadota bacterium
AACTGGCGCCACCGACAAAGCCGTGAGTGTATGCGTGATACTTTTCGCAACCAGCACACTGCTGTCGTACTTATCTATCCGCCGCGAAGGATTAAAAAGCAAAATAGACTACGAAAAATGGAGCGAACGAATATTCATAATGGCACTCATACTCACAGCGGTACTTTCGGTAGTAATAGTATTCGATGTAGATAGCAAATAATACTCCACAAAACACCGCCTCACTATTCCAAGTACCGCTGATATATGCTATAATAAACGAACACACCGGGGTGTGGCGCAGTTGATAGCGCGCTCGGTTTGGGACCGAGAGGTCGAAGGTTTGAGTCCTTTCACCCCGACCAAATAAAGATGACCGTCCAGAGGATGGTCTTTTTTATTTGGCCTGGACGGAGATTCAAACCTTCGACTCGACAGCCATAGCTGGCGACAGTCGAAGGTTTGGCGGAGCAAGAAAAGGAAACAAAAAGTTCTTTTCGTCCCTTTTCGAGCGGAGGAGGCTTCAGCCGATGTCCTTTCACCCAAATTAAACGTGAATTGTATCTAAATCAACGCCAGTCTTAGCGGCAATAACTTGAATATATCGCTCTAGCCTATCTATCTTGTGTGACATAGCTGCCATTTCTTGCGCATAGGTATCGAGATTACCAGCAAAGTCAATCACTGTATCACGCAGATTATCGACATCCTTTTTGGTTGCTGTGTCGTGCAATCTTGTATCTATTGAGTCAAAACGTTTTTCAACGTATTTAAACAATCTCGTAAACTGATCTTCGCTCATAACTCTAGTATATCACTATTTTATCAGCCTATTACTTCGCGTACTCAGTAGCACGTGTTTCGCGGATGACGTTCACCTTTATAGTACCTGGATACTGCATAGTTGCTTCTACTTTGTTGGCTATGTCGCGGGCAAGTTTAAGCGCGCTTAGGTCGTCTACACTCTCTGGGCGTACTATCACACGCACTTCACGACCAGCACTTATGGCGTAAGCTTTGTCTATACCCTTGAAACTCGTAGCGATGTTTTCTAGGTCTTTCATGCGCTCGCTAAAGTTTTCGGCGCTTATGTTGCGCGCGCCCGGGCGAGCAGCAGACAGTGCATCGGCCACACGCACAACTAGAGCTTCTGGCGTAGTCGCTTCTATGTCATCGTGGTGAGCTTCTATAGCGTGAACTATGTCATCTTTCATGCCATATTTGCGTGCTAGCTCAGCACCTATGTGGTGGTGCTTACCCTCTACCTTGTGAGTCACCGCCTTGCCCACATCGTGTAGCAAAGTAGCAATTTTTACAGTGCGTACATTAGCACCAATTTCTTCGGCAATTGTACCTGCTATATTTGCCATTTCGGTGCTATGCATTAGCACGTTTTGACCATAGCTTGTGCGGAATTTCAGCTCACCAAGTAGCTGCAACATTTCGCGAGGTATGCCAGTTACGCCAACTTCACGAGCGGCATCTTCACCAGCTTGTTTAACTTCTTTTTCAATTTGCTTTTCGGCTTTTGCTACAACTTCTTCTATGCGACCCGGGTGTATGCGGCCGTCTTTCATAAGCATCTCTAGACTTATGCGTGCCACCTGGCGGCGCACAGGGTCAAAGCTGCTTAGCACTATCATACCGGGGGTATCGTCTACCAATATATCCACGCCAGTTGCGCGCTGCAAGGCCTGTATATTGCGGCCTTCTTTGCCGATTATACGGCCCTTCATTTCGTCGTCGGTTAGCTTGATAGCCGTAACGGTTCGCTCGGCAGTCACCTCACTACTCATACGCTCCATAGCGGTAAGTATTACGGTTTGCGCACGTTCTTCGGCGTCGTCCATAGCGTCTTTTTGTAGTTTAGAGACCAGCCCTAGCAAATCGTCTTTTATGTCGCGCTCGGTCATTTCTAGCAACTTTTCGGCTGCGTCTTTTTTGGTTAGCTTAGCTATTTTTTCTAGCTTTTCTTGCTGCTTAGTGCGCAAGTCACGTATGTCATTTTTTAGTTCTTCTACTTCATCTTCTTGAGCACGAAGTTTCTCGGCACGCTTGTCTAGTTCGTCTAGTTTTTTGTCCAAATTCGCCTCGCGGTCTACTAGGCGATTTTCGATTTTCTTCATTTCGCGACGACGCTCGTTTTCTAGCTGCAAGGCTTCGTCCTTAGCCTTTAACACCACCTGACTAGCTTTTTCGTTAGCCTTGGCTAGTAATTGCTCGGCTTTATTTTTGGTTGCCTCGTTACGATTGCGAGTATACACCGTAGTACCAGCTACTCCACATAGAGCACCGATAACGGCTACAATTACGCTTTCAATCATCATTTATCCTTCCTGGGTCCGCTCGCCGGGTATTCTCTGTAGGTCAGTCAATCTTCGGAGGCGAACGCCATGGTTTTCGGTAATATCAAAGTCTGACTATGCAAACTATCTTTATTGTAGCGACTTATGTTGCAATCTACAACGTTTATTTACGAGGTGTTGTAATATTTGCATCAGAATTATAGAACGGCAATACAATTTTGTCATTTTCGCCTACCGCCAAACGCTTCGTGCACTCCGCCTGCCAGTCATCGCCCATAGCACCCACTATCGGCGCGTTTAAACTATCGGCTAAAGCGTTAAAAACAGTTATACCTATACGTAAACCCGTAAAACTACCCGGTCCGCGCATCACACCTAGCCCAGTTATATCTTGCCAAGTTGCGCCACGTTCAGCCAGTTGGTCTTCCAGCCAGCCCAGCAGATTATGCGCAAGCTCCCGCCCGGCTTCAAAACTCACGTGCGTCGTACCAGATTCATCAACTATATATAAGTTGCAAGTTGGTGTAGATGTGTCGATTAGTAATTTCATAGTAGCTCCTTTAGTATAGCTTGGCTTCTGTCGCCAGTAGCACGAAGTTTCACGTCGCGCTCAAACTCACCAGGACTAGAGATCCCTATCACCAGTCTATCAGCAGGCAATATATCACTTACGCTACCGCCCCACTCTATTACAACCACTGTTTTATCATCGGCCACAGATTCCGCCAGCTCATCCTTCATAATCCCTGGGTCGCTCAGTCGGTAAAAATCGTAGTGCTCCAACCGCAAATCATCACGGCCGTCATACACTCGACTTATAGTAAAACTCGGGCTCTGTACCGACTCACTCACCCCAAGCCCCTGAGCCAAACCCTTAGTAAAAGTCGTCTTGCCGGCACCCACGTCGCCGACTAGCTCTACTACCTCACCACCAACAAACAAGGAGCCCAAGCGACTCCCCAAATCGTGCATTTCTTGTTCACTAGTAACATGCATATACTGACACCTATTATACAGTAGTACACCGTCTCTAAAAAACACTAGCAATTTGAGTCATAATCTCTTACAATATACCTTGTATATGCATATATCGGATGGGACACTCGAGAAGCTACTCACCCAGAGTAACCGCTTCCAAAGTAGTGATATATCAGCCCTCATTGACGAAGGCAAAAAATCACACAAACCTCTAAGTCAACTTGTACTGGAAAAGAATCTTATTTCAGAAGTTGACTTGGTTAAGATGTTTGCCGTATATAGCGGCATACCATTCGTAGAAATCAAGCCCGAGGAAATCCCACCAGAGGTACTAACTGTCATACCAGAGCACATTGCGAAACAATACAACGCTATTTTGTTCAAAATAGACCCCGACGGTACCAAGCACCTGGCCATGGAAGACCCGGACGATATTCAGGCTCTAGACTTTATCCAAAAACAAATTGGTGAAAACACCAAAACCTACATAGCGACCCACACTAATATACGAAATACGCTAGAAAAATACGGTGGTGACGCCGGCAAGAGGCTATCTAAGGTTATAGATATCCAAAAAGACGACGATATAAAACCCGAAGAGCATGTAAGTGCCGACGACGTAAGCGAAAACTCTCCTATAGCCCAAACGATAAACTTGCTACTTGAATACGCAGTAAAGAGTGGTGCAAGCGACATACATATAGAACCACGCGAAGAGTATGTGCAAATTCGCTATCGCATAGACGGTATCCTCAAAGAAGTAAATCGCCTACCGCGCAACGTTCACGCCGCACTAGTGAGTCGTATCAAAATCCTAGCCAACCTCAAAATCGACGAACGACGCGTACCTCAAGACGGTCGCTTCAAAATAAACGTATCTGGCAAGCAATATGCCCTGCGTGTAAGCACCCTGCCTATCGCCGATGGTGAGAAAATCGTTATGCGTATTCTCGATGAATCACACCAAGCCCCTCCGCTTGATAAACTTGGCTACTGGGGGTACTCACTTAATACCATTCAAGACGCCCTACATCAACCCCACGGCATGATTCTTGTAACCGGCCCTACTGGTAGTGGTAAATCTACCAGCTTGTTTAGCGCACTTACGCAGCTCAACAAACCAGATGTCAACATTAGTACCATAGAAGACCCGGTAGAGTACAAAATGGTAGGCGTCAACCAGACCCAAACCAACGATGCCGCTGGCATGACATTTGCCCATGGCCTGCGCGCACTACTACGTCAAGACCCCAACATCATAATGGTAGGAGAGATTCGAGACGGCGAAACCGCCAATTTAGGCGTGCAAGCAGCACTTACAGGACACTTAGTATTTAGCACCCTTCACACCAACAACGCCGCTACGGCACTACCGCGTTTGCTCGACATGGATATAGAACCGTTCCTTATAGCCAGCGTGGTGCGTGTAATAGTTGGTCAGCGCCTAGTTCGCCGTCTAGACCCCGAAACGCGTGTAGCATACCAGCCTACCGACGAAGAGAAACAAGCCATAGTAAAAATGTTTGGACTTCGTGCAGACCAAGATTTTCGCTATGTACACGAGCTCGAAAAACAAGCCGCTGCTGCAGGTGTAGGTGGCAATGCACCACTAAGTACTACCCCGGAAGGTATAACTACACTCTATAAAGCCGCTATAATAGAAGATGAAAACGGAAAACACGAAGGCTACGCAGGCCGAATGGGTATATACGAAGTGCTAAACAACACGCTTGCCATACAGAAACTCATAACAGCAAACGCTACAAGCAACGAAATCCAGGCTCAAGCCATAAAAGAAGGAATGCTTACCATGCAAGCTGACGGCCTCATAAAAGCAATTCGCGGCGAAACAACAATAGAAGAAGTCATGAGGGTAACAAAGGAATAATATGGCAATATTTAACTACGTAGCTACCAGTGCAGATGGCAAAAAAACCGACAAAGGTACTGTAAATGCCAACGACGAAAAAGCAGCCTTAGAGGCCCTTAAGCGACGTGGACTAAAACCACTAAGTGTCACCGAAGCCAAAAAAGGCTTTTCATTTGAAAGCTTACTCAAAAACAACTCAGTAAAATCAGACGATTTGGTAATATTCACCCGCCAGTTAAGTGCCATGGTGGGAGCCGGCGTGCCACTACTCAGGTCTCTCGGCTCACTAGAGCAGCATAGCGAAAGCGAGCCCCTCCGCAAAATACTTACAGCCGTGATAGGCGACGTAGAAGGTGGTATGGCCCTAGCTGACGCACTCGAAAAACACCCCAAGACATTCAGCGATGTATATGTAAACATGGTGCGCGCTGGTGAAACCGCAGGTATTCTAGATGAAATCTTAAACCGACTTGCCATACAGCAGGAAAAAAACGCCTCAATACGCAAAAAAGTAAAAGGAGCCATGACCTACCCTACTGTACTACTCGTAATTACAATTCTCGCATTCTTTGGGCTCATGCTCTTCGTGATACCCCAAATCGGCAACATTATTAAATCTATAGCCGGACCTGACGCAGAATTGCCACTCATCACAAAAATGATGCTTGGTTTTAGTGATTTCATACTTTCGCCATTAGGATTCCTAGCTATAGCAGCCATGATAGGTGGCGTCATAGCACTGCTACGCTATATTAAAACTCCCAAAGGCAAAAAAATATTTCACACTATAGTACTCAAACTACCCGCCATTAAAACCGTTATCCAAAAAGTTATCGTCGCTCGTTTTGCCCGTACTTTTTCGGCTCTTTCTGGTGCAGGTGTATCTATTATCGAAACAATGACAGTTACTTCGCACGCCCTAGGAAATGTGGTATACGAAGAATCCCTGCTTAACGCCGTAGATAAAGTCAAAAACGGCGAGCAATTATCCAAAGTTCTGGAAGAAGATGGTCTATACCCCGCTATCGTATCGCAAATGCTCTCCGTAGGTGAAGAAACCGGACAAACAGATACGGTACTAGTAAAAGTAGCCGAATTCTACGAAGAAGAAGTCGATACGGCCATAAACAGCCTTAGCTCTATCATTGAGCCAGTGATGATTGTCGTGATGGGCTCAATAGTTGGTCTTATTGCAGCTAGCGTGATGGGTCCAATCGCCGGGCTCTCTAATCAGATACATTAAAACAAAAAATACATAAGCACTATGATATAATTATCAATAGAATAAACCACGTGGGCATCAAATGACAAAACCATTCTATACCGACAAGCCGCTAATAGGACTAGACATCAGTAGTACAGACATGAAAGTTATGTCTATTGATATTAAACGTAACCTCGTAACAGGCTACGGCGTGACCGACCTCGACCCACTACAAATCAAAAAGTCACTCGACGGTGACGGCAACTATCTACTGTCTAATTTGCAAATTTTGCTACAAAAAAAGCTTGTCGGCAAACTCATAAGCGACCAAGTTGTCGTAGGTATACCCACTTCGCGTACTTTTTCACGAACTTTTACCATACCAGCATCTACAGAGTCCACGCTCAAAGACGCCGTAGCGCTAGAGGTAGGTCAATACATACCATTACCAATCTCACTACTTTATGTAGACTACGAAATTATAGAGCGTAATCACGAAAACCTAACAGTTATCATGAGTGCCGTACCGCAAAAACTCATAGATACGGTGGTAGCGGCAGTTGAAGCCGTAGGCCTCACGGTAGCCCTCATAGAGCCAGCCGTAAACGCCGTGGCGCGCGTACTTACGCAAGCCGAAAGTGGCTTCTTGCCTACTGTCATAGTCGACATCGGTGCGGCCAATACAGACATAGCTATTTTAGACGGATCAGTGCGTATTACCGGCGGACTACCCGTTGGCGGCAACACATTTACACTAGACATAGCCAAAAAATTAGGCGTCACACTAGAAAACGCCCACCAACTCAAAGTATTAAATGGCCTAGCCCCTGGTCCCAAGCAAACCAAATTAGCGGGAGCATTGCGACCGGCGCTGCGCAACATTTTGTCCGAAACACGCAAAGTGATACGCTACTACAACGAACGACTCAGTAGCGATAGACGACTAGAGCAAGTTATCGTAGTAGGTAGCGGTAGCAACGTACCAGGTATTGGCGAGTTTTTTACAAACGAGCTAGTCATGCCTTCGCGTACTGCAAACCCCTGGCAAGAGCTAGATTTCGGTACGCTACCCCAGCCGGCCAAGCAATTCCGCTCACGCTACATCAGTGTAGCTGGACTCTCAAGCGTCAAGCAAGGAGCCATGTGGAATGATTAATCTACTACCAGACAGCAAAAAAGCCGACATACGAGCAGGTAGGACAAATGTAATTCTACTACGATACATAGCACTCACCGGCGTCGTACTATCACTGCTAGCCTTAGTATGTACAGGTTTCTTTATCATACTAAATGACACACGTAACCACTCTATAGAGCTAGCTAAGTCCAACGCGCAATCATCTATACAATTCGCCAAGGTCCACCAACAAGCCACAGAATACCAGCAAAATCTATCTGTCGCGAAACAAATTATCGGCCAGAGTATCAACTATACCGACATAGTAATGGATATCACCAAGCTCGTCCCAAAGGGTGTAGTACTAGATAGTATCACACTATCTCCAGACAATCTCAATGGCAGAACTGTATTTACGGCACATGCCACCGATAGCGAAGCCGCCATGGCCCTAAAAAATAACTTCGCCGACTCTAAAAAAATACTTGGTAAAGAGATATTTTCAGATGTCTACTTCCAAAACCTCACACAAAGTGACACATCGGCTAGTGTCAGCGGTAACACTCTATCAAAATATCCCGTGCTTGTATCGCTTAGTGTTCAGCTAAATATAAAGGCGGCGAAATAATGGGTGATATCAAACAAAAAGGTATGACGCCGAAAAAACTCCGTACCATACTCATAGTCGTACTTGCCCTCATGATTGTGTCAGGTATCGGTGGCTTTACACTATTCGTAAATAAAATGAGTAGTTTCGCGCAGGAAGTTGCTCTAGATAACGCAAAGGCACATAGCAGTAATGACGACTTAAGAATCCTACAAGGCCTAGACCAAAGACTAAAGGACGACCAGATAGCTATCAATAGAACACAGCAAATTACCGCCACTGGTGATGCATACACGTACCAAACACAAATAGTAAAAGACATCTCACAATACGCTACCAGTATTGGCGTGTCAATTGAGGGATACACATTCAATGAAGTATCCAAAGTTGAAACTCCAGCTGCTACTGGCGCAGACACGGGCGCTGCGCAACCACTTACTATACCAGGTGTTCGCACCTCTTCTATATCACTCAGCATCAGAAGTCCTGTTTCATACCAGAGCCTCATGAAATTCCTAAGGGCGCTAGAACTGAACCTTACTAAAATGCAAATTCAAGGCATATCCCTCACTAGAAATACAGAAGATTCAAATGCCGTGGGCGTAGGACCAATAACAGTGGAGATTTACATCAAATGAACATAGAAGTAGGTGATTTAGGCAAAATTATTTCTAAAGCAATTAGTAAATACCACTTTAGCATATTCCTTACTATAGTAGGTATACTACTTGCCTATGCTGTATAT
>JAGQND010000029.1 GCA_020428265.1 Candidatus Saccharimonadota bacterium
AAACCACGACGATCACTAGACGGCATGACCACTGGTAGAGTGCCTAAGCGCCCTGTAGCGCCAGCTAGGCCCCCTAAAACGCAAAATACCCCACCTACACCAGTGGAAGACGAAGATAATGTGGATTTTACCTACGTGCCTGTGGCGGCCCAGCCGGTAGAAGATGAAGACAATATAGCTTTTGAGTACGTAAAGTCAGAAACCTCCAATAACTCTTCCCCACAGAAGGTCGCTAAGCCTATGAATACGACAAAATCGACAAAAACCACAAAACCAGAAAAGCCAGCCAAAACAGAGGCCAAACCAGTAGCGAAGTCGGAGGTGGTAGCTAGTGAACCCACTGCTAAACCCGTGCAAGAAGATAAATCTGGTATGTCGCTGCAGCCCAAAAAGCGCGCATGGGGATTCAAAAAGGTCATACTAGTGGTGGTGGGTTTGGCGCTTGCTGCCGGGCTTATGGCGCTAGCGGTGGTGTACAACTGGTATACACAGCAGCTGACCCCTGTGAGCGCCGACACTAGCAAGCACGTACGCGTAGACATAAAGCAAGGTACTGCACCCACGGCTATTGCTAGTACTCTGCAAGAAAAGGGCGTGATACGTAATCAAACAGCTTTTATGTGGTATACGAAGCTAAGTGGTACGCAAAATAAGCTTAAGGCGGGCGTGTACAACTTGCAGCCAAGCCTCTCGACTCAAAGTATTGTAGACAAGCTCGTAGAGGGCAAGCAAGACACATTTAAGGTGACGTTTTTGCCTGGTGATACTCTGGCGAGCGCACGCAAGACGCTCATAGGACTGGGCATATATAGCGAGGCTGAGGTAGATGCTGCACTGGCCAAAAACTACGACTATGATTTATTTGCTACCAAGCCAGCTGGCACCGACTTAGAGGGCTATTTCTACGGCGAGACCATGGAATTTACCGCTAGCGACAGTGTAGAACAGGTGCTCATGGGCTTCTTTGGCTTGTTTGATAAATTTGTGAAGGATAATGACCTGGTGGCTAAGTTTAAGCAACAGGGGCTTACGCTATACCAAGGTATTACGCTGGCTAGTATAGTACAGCGCGAGGTAAATGTGCCAGACGACCAAAAAGCAGTAGCTAGGGTGTTCCTGAACCGCTTGGCTAAGAATATGACGCTTGGCTCGGACGTAACGTACCAGTATGCAGCAGATAAATTAGGCGTACCGCGCACCCCAGACTTAGACTCACCGTACAATACGCGTAAATTCGCTGGGCTTCCCCCAGGGCCCATAGCCACCCCTGGTAATGGCGCATTGTTAGCCGTGGCAAACCCTGCATCTAATGATTACTTATTCTTCCTTAGTGGCGACGATGACAAAACTTACTTTGGCAAAACAGACGCCGAGCACGAGAAAAACATAGTCAACCACTGTAAAGAGAAGTGTCAAATAATGTAACTACCACTGTAGTTATGTATACAACAACATTTATTGACATGTAAATCAATACCGTGTAAAATGATTATTAGCACATTTGTATTTCATCACTAAACAGACGGCAGAACAGGTTGACAACTGTTTGAACCGTCAGCGCGAGTGGGAGTAATGAAATGCGAGTGAGCCTGCCAACAAATGTCGTACGGATACGCCAATTAAATAAATAATTAAAAGGTCGAAACGTATCCCGTTCTACGCCCCCTAAAGAGGCGCAGAAGTAAGTCAAAGTAGGGCAGCGCTACGCAGTAATGCGCTAGCAGGAGCACGACTATTCGTAATCAACCAGTCAAAGCAGACGAGCAATCATCTGTGGATCGCCTCAAGCAGCAAGTGCTGTCACAAGGCAAAAAACGTCGCAAGACCAACAGACCGAAATTATCAGTTATTGCAGCATATAGCGGCGTCTTTGTATTATTAGTTTCATTTGTAAATATTGGCTATCAGCCGCCGAAACCTACGGCGTCTGTTTCTAATTTGGCATCTCAGTCACCACTTGTAGCGCCATCTGTAACCCCTACTCCTGAAGCATCTAAATCTTCGGTAGACGAGCTAGTGGCTACAAATATCGCTACAAACATAGCCGAGTCATCAAATATGATGGTTTCGCCTATCCTTATGAACATGGAAGTCGACCTTGAGATCAAAAAGAGCATGGATCAAACTAGTGATGCGTCGATAGTGAAGCCGGATATAGCTCAAATAGGCGACTCGCGCACCGAAATTGTAAACCATACTGTAAAAGATGGCGAAACACTAGAATCCATAGCTGCTCAGTACGGCGTGTCTGTGCAAACCATACAGTGGTCCAATAGTCTAACTGGCACGACTGTATCTGCTGGCAAGGTACTAGTAATCCCACCGGTAGATGGCTTTACGTATAAGGTAAAGGCCAGCGACACTATAGAAACTCTTGCAACTACATTTAAGACATCGGTAGAACGTATACGCTCGCTTAATAACCTAGAAAAAGGCGGCCTAACTCCTGGCGCTGAAATAACAATACCCGGTGGTGACTTACCTGCTAATCAACGTCCTGGCTATGTAGCGCCTGCGCCAGCGGTGCAGTACAACTACGGCTACGCTCGCGGCTTCTCAGATGGCAATTTCACTAGGGTTAACCCATACGACTACTTGCCTGCAGGTGTCAATATATACTCAAACACCACTGCAGCTGGCTACAACGGTCAGTGTACCTGGTACGCATATTTCCGCCGCTTGGCTATCGGTCGCGCTATACCAAATACATCTCTAGGTAACGCCGTAAGCTGGGCGTGGTCTCTGGGTGGCCGTGGTTATGCGGTAAGCAATAAGCCATCTGTGGGCTCAATCATCCAGAATGGTGGTGGTGCTGGTCACGTAGGCGTGGTTGAGCAACTTAACCCCGACGGCTCGATTCTTATTAGCGAAATGAATTACTATCCAGCGGGCAACTACGTGGTTGATCTCCGTACAATTCCTGCGCACGCAGTCGGTAGCTTTAACTACATACACTAGATTTTCAAAAGCAGCGACGCTAGCACTATCCGTCGCTGCTTTTTTATGTTATAATTACTAAATATGTTTGTTGATACAGCAACAGTTACGGTACAAGCAGGAAAAGGCGGCGATGGAGCCGTCAGTTTTAGGCATGAGATATATGTAGACAAAGGTGGCCCAGATGGTGGCGATGGTGGCAAGGGCGGCGACGTAGTGTTCGAAGCTACCGAAAACCTCAATACACTGCTAGATTTTAGGTTCAAGCCTGAGCTCAAAGCCCAAGCGGGTGACCGCGGCGGCAAAGCTAAGCGCCATGGCAAAAGTGGCGACGACCTGATAGTTAAAGTACCTGTAGGTACCATTATCCGCCGAGGCGAGCGCGTACTGGCCGACCTGACCGAGCATGGTCAGCAAGTAGTGATAGCCAAGGGCGGCGACGGCGGTTTCGGTAATGCGCACTTTAAATCTAGCGTGCGCCAAACTCCACGCATGGCCGAAAAGGGCGAGCTGGGCGAGGCATTTACTGCTAGCCTAGAGCTCAAATTGCTAGGCGACGTAGGGCTTGTGGGCCTACCAAACGCTGGTAAATCTACGTTCCTGAGTGTGGTTACAAACGCCCGCCCGGAGATAGCTAACTATGCGTTTACCACTCTTACCCCCAATCTAGGCGTGGCTACTATAGATGACAGCAACTTGCTAATTGCCGATATACCTGGGCTTATAGAGGGCGCGAGCGAGGGCAAAGGCCTGGGCGACCAGTTTTTGCGCCATGTAGACCGCACCGCCGTGCTACTACACCTAGTAGATGGATACAGTAATGACATAGCCGCAGACTACCGCACTATACGAGAAGAGCTAGCTAAATACAGCGACCAACTGGCCCAGCGACCAGAGGTAGTGGCAGTGACCAAAACCGACGGACTAGACGATGAAATAGTGCAAATGCAAATAGATGAAATCAAAAAAGTAGCCGCTAAAGGCACTATGGTACTAAGTGTATCGAGTACAGCACACAAGGGACTTACCGAACTACTACGCGCGCTCCGCAAAGTAGTAGACGCCGAGCACGCGCGTATGCGTGAGGCTGAAGCCGAGCTAGAGGAAGACACTGACGACTTGCCGGTGATACGCCTAACGGGTACTCAGCAGTCTAATGCTTGGAGCGTAACAAAGGAAACTACTGAGCCAGAAGAGGGCGAAGAGCCCGGGGAAGTGTTTGTGGTATCTGGCGACAAGATAGAAAAGTTTGCTCGCCGCACCAACTTTGACCAGTTTGACGGTGTAAACCGCCTACGTGACATTATGAAAAAGATGGGCATAACCCACGAGCTAAGCCGCATGGGTGCCATGGGCGATAGCCTAATCCGTATTGGCAACGACGAGTTTACTCTGTTAGAACAACGCGACTAGACAAAACATAAACGAAATTACAAAAAAGTATTGACATTTATGCAACTATGTGCTATTATAGAGACACTGAACACGGCAAAACGAGTTCAGAACATTTACAAGTTGAGTAAGTTTAAGCGAAGACATTAGTTGGACGCGACAACTTCCAGATTTGTAATGGTCTGTAAATTGTCGTGCCCAACAGCATGACGGCTAGCCGTGGCGGCCCCTGCCCGGACGGAATATAACAATTTGGCCGAAAGGCGCCCCAAGTGAAGCTAGACGTTTTACAATAGCCCACTACTAGGTATGTAACCTGGTAGTGGGCGCCCCGTGCGTCGAGAAAAGGGATGAGGTGCTCATCTGATTTCTAACGGCCAAATACCTGCACAAGATGCCGGATTTGATAGCCCTTAGAATGACGAACACACCCAAGCGGAATAATCCGTCCCATGGTTGGATACCAAAAAATCCGACACGCTCGATACATCCTACAAAAATGCTATAATCCCTGCGAGTGGAGCTAAGCGTTTGTCGCGGGTGGATACTCGGACAAATAGCGGCTCCCTCGTAGGGCACCAGACTTTTGGTACGTCGATCGCGCATAAACCTGGCGAGCGCAGTCCGTACCCGCATGAGCGGGAGTAGGTGCGTGTGTGATATTGACAGTTACAACTGCCATAATCAAATGCTGCAATATATAAATAAATGTATATTGCGCCACACGCCCTACTTCCGCCAAACTTCTCAACTTGATATACCCCCGTATTCCCCGGAATGCGGGGTTTTAAATTTGGTATAATTAAGTTAATGGCCGAAACATTTTTCTTTTATGACCTAGAAACGAGCGGGTTGTCGGCGAGGGACGACCGTATAATGCAATTCGCTGGGCAGCGTACTGATATGGACCTCAACCCCATAGGCGAACCGTACAATGTGCTGGTGGCGCTCAACGATGACACTTTGCCGAGTCCGGGCGCGCTAATGGTCACGGGTATAACTCCGCAAGAAACCGTGGCCGAGGGCTACACCGAGGCACAGTTTGCCGAACTGCTGGCTACGGAAGTGTTTACTGAGGGCACTATAGCCGTGGGCTACAATAACATACGGTTTGACGATGAGTTTATAAGGCACCTAATGTGGCGAACTTTTCGTGACGCTTATGAGTGGCACTGGCGTGATGGTCGCTCGCGCTGGGACCTACTAGATATAGTGCGTATGACTCGCGCGCTGCGGCCGAGTGGTATAGAGTGGCCGGTGGTAGACGGTAAAGAAGTGAATAAACTAGAGCTGCTGAGCAAGGTGAATAACATAGAGCACTTGCATGCGCACGATGCACTGAGCGATGTAGAGGCGCTGATAGCCGTGACGGCGCTTATTAAGCAAAAACAGCCACAACTATATGGCTACTTGCTAAAAATGCGCGACAAAAACGCAGTCAAAAAGCTGGTGAACTTGGACGATAAGCAGCCATTTGTGTATGTGAGCGGGCGTTATGACGCCGAGTATCACAAGGGCACGGTGGCGTTTCCGCTGACGGCTGGCAAAAATGGCAATGTAGCAGTATACGACCTGCGCATAGACCCTACGCCGTATATAGATATGTCGCCCAAAGATTTGGCCAAAATATTCTACGCTACGTGGGAAGAGCGCCAAAAAGAAGGCTTTGCACCGCTGCCAGTAAAAGAGCTTCAATACAACCGCGCACCGGCCGTGGCACCACTGGGTGTGCTGGAGCAAGAAGACGGCTGGGAGCGACTGGGCATAACCAAAGAAGTGGTGGAGCAGAATAAAAAGGTACTACTTGGCGCACCGCATTTCGCCGAAAACATACGCGGGCTTTTTGAAAACCGCCAAGAATATGCTAAATCACCCGACGTAGAGGCGCAACTATACGATGGATTCCTGGGTGACAAAGACCGCTTGCGCGTGCAAAGTGTACCGCGCATGGACAAAAACGAGCTGGCTGACTACAACCCGGCGTTTGATGATGCGCGACTAGGCGACCTGCTGCTACACTACAAAGCGCGTAATTACCCCAAGAGTTTGACGAGTGACGAAAGTACTAAGTGGGAGCAGTGGCGCGTGGCGCGTTTGCAACGTCAGCTACCTAAGTTCAATAAAGAGCTTGGCGAACTTGCCACCAAAGATTTGAGTGAAAAAAATCAGTTTGTAGTGCAAGAACTGAAGTTTTGGCTAGAAAATATAGCGCCATACCAGCTGGGCGGCGATGAATCTACAAGCCACTAAAGTTACAAGCGACCGAAGCGACGCTTGGGCAGGTTGTCGTTTTTGTGGGTGATGTTGTCTATGTAGTATTGTATGCGCGCGTGGATTTCGAGATTGCCAACAAGTAGTGACACTACGAGTGCTATGGTGGCAGATATCACGCAAGCGAGTATGACATCTGGCGCCACGGGTGTGCGAGTAAATGGTAATTCACCGGCGAGTATGAAGTTTAGCAGGGCTTGCGGCACGTTAAATGCTTCGGCTAGTATGCCTAAGAATACGATTAATGCTGAAATATTGATAATTTGACGCATGCTCACCTCTTTCGTAAAAAATATTTAAATTAAATATAGCGCATATGTCAAATATATGCAAAGATAAGCATTATGCAAAATTACTATATGCAGTATAGTGAAACATCTGGAAAAAAGTCGTAAAAGTATGTATAATAGGTGAGTTATGCCGGAGGTTATACGTGTTACAGGTGCTCGTGAGCACAATTTAAAAAATATTTCAGTGGAAATTCCACGAGATAAGTTAGTTGTGATTACCGGCCTGAGTGGAAGCGGCAAATCTAGCTTAGCTTTTGACACAATATATGCCGAAGGTCAACGCCGATACGTGGAAAGCCTTAGCAGCTACGCACGGCAATTCCTGGGCACCATGGATAAGCCCGACGTGGACCAAATAGAGGGCTTGAGTCCGGCCATAAGCATAGACCAAAAATCTACTAGCCGTAATCCGCGCAGCACAGTGGCGACGGTGACGGAAATATATGATTATTTGCGCCTACTATATGCACGTATAGGCACGCCGCACTGTCCGGTAGATGGCGAAGCTGTGCAACGCCGCACTCCGCAGGACATCATAGACACCATACTGAAATACGAAGAAAATAAGCGCTTGATGATACTCGCGCCGATAGTCAAAGACAAAAAAGGCGAATTTGCACACATACCCGAGCAGTATAGTCGGCTTGGTTTTGCACGTGCACGCGTAGACGGCGTGGTGTATGCGCTTGATGAATTCCCCGACCTGCAGAAAACTTACAAGCACGACATAGAAATTGTGGTAGACCGCATAGCTATGACTGCGGACATACAAAGTCGCGTGGCACAGTCGGTGGAACAAGCGCTAGAGATTGGCGGCGGTGTGGTAGAAGTGCTGCGTGTAGATGACGATGAAACTGACGTGTTTTCGCAGCGTTATGCCTGCATCAATCACCCGGATATTGAAATTCCTGAGCTGGAGCCGAGGCTATTTAGTTTTAACGCGCCACAAGGTGCTTGCCCAGTGTGTACGGGCTTAGGTACCAGGCTAGAAGTAGACCCAGAGCTAGTGTTTAACCCAAACCTTACGATTGCTGAGGGTGCGATACGGCCATACAATCGTGTAAACAACGACGCGTGGTACATGAAGCGACTAGCCGCTGTGGCCGAGAGTCATGGATTTAGTGTACGAGTGCCGGTAAAGGATTTGAGCGATGAAGACTTGCAAAAAGTTTTATACGGTACGGGCGACGAAAAATACACTATAGAAATTGGCCAAGGTCGTAGCTATACTTCGAGCTACGAAGGAGTGATACCAAACTTGGAACGTCGCCACAAAGAGACCGACAGTGAGTTTATGCGTCGCGACATAGAGAGGTTTATGCGTGAGCGCAAGTGCCACGCGTGCAATGGTGCCAGGCTTAAGCCGGTAGTGCTGGCCGTGACTATCAACGACCTAAATATTGTAGACGTAACTAAACTTTCAGTAGTAGAGGCTATAGAGCTTTTTGCTAAGAATTTTAAGCTGGGTGAAAATCAGCAAATGATAGCTGCGCAAATACTCAAGGAAATAAATGCGCGATTAAGTTTCATGAACAATGTGGGCTTAAGCTATCTAG
>JAGQND010000002.1 GCA_020428265.1 Candidatus Saccharimonadota bacterium
TGAGACTCATAACCATATAGCCGTTGAGCTCAAAGACCCACTACTACTAAATAAATTTGGCGAAGAAGTAGAGGGTGTACCTACGCCACAACTTATGGTTGTTCCGGCTGGCCATATATCTGACTACGATATACTCACGCAAAACTCCTAGTCCTAACATTTAACACTTATAGTATACTGAATACATAAGCATAAAGGGGATATTATGAGTAAAGACGCAGATGAGTCAAATAAAAATCCGCTATTGGACGCTACTGAAATTGCCGAAAAGTCAGATAGCGATACGCAAAATAGCGAAGACAAAGTAGAAACTACAGTAGATAAGGTAGAAGAAGCTAAGCCAGAAAATGCGCATGTAACTAGCACCGAAAACGCGTCTGGTATCAATATAACCGCACAGGAACTTCGTAAATACGTGCTATACGTACTTGGCGGCGGTGTGCTTGTAACTGGTCTGATAGCCATAGTTGCAGTACTAATTGGCGGTTTTGATTCTTATACATGGCGTTCTATTGGCACTGTATTCGATATGGTGTTACACTCGGTTGTTGTACTTGCACTTTTGTCTTGGCTTTCTGCAAAAATCCGTCAGCCGGTGATTATTATCTATACGCTCATGCTAGCAACCTTAGTTAGCTTTCTAGTATCTACACTCGCCATATGGGATATCATGGGTGAATCAGCGGGCAAAGTATATAGCGTACTTACCTGGACATTCCTACTGTCATGCGTATGGCAGGGTATGCACTGGCTTCGCCGCGAAGACAAGCTGGTACGCGCTACGGCTTATGCTACAGACGTAGCGGCGAGCGTAGTCTACTTTATGATTTTGCCTATAGTTATATCTGGTAGTTCGTACAAAATGCCCGAAGCTTACCTGCGTATACTAGCTGCGCTATCTATACTTACTGGCATGCTGGCCATAATTGCGTCTATAGCTAATAGGCTATACGTAGGCAAACACCCTGAGCTCAAGTCCAGAATGAGTACAGGTAGCTTGATTGCAATTATCATCCTTGCGGTACTACTAGCGCCATTTGCACTCGGTATGATATTTAGCGTTATCATGTCGGCAGCTTATAGCGGCTAGTACAATCTATGCTATATAAATAATCTCGCTTTTGCAGCGAGATTATTTAATTTATGTGTGATACTTAGAACCGTTCGCGTATGTGCGAGTAGCTGTAGTCCCAAGTAGCATTTGCCTTCTTGTGAGGGTTGAATATATGCTTGGGGTCAAATATATTTTTGGTCTCGCGGAATAGTGCCACGACTTCTTTGCCATACATTTGCTCAAGCCATGGGCCGCGCACTAGGCCGTCATTGTGCTCACCACTTAGCGAGCCCTTGTATTTAAGCACCAAGTCGTTTACCTCCCGCATAGCAGGCATTAGCTTTTTGCGGTCTTTGGGGTCTTCTAGCTTCATGAGCGGAATTATGTGGAAGTTACCATCACCCATGTGGCCGGCAATTGTAGCAAATAGCTTATATTTCTTGATTATCTTGCGAATTTTAGGCAAGAATTCGGATAGATATTCGGGGTTGACGATTAAATCGTCGATAAACGGTGCCGTATGCTTGTCTTTGACTTTAGAGCGAAGCAAAGCGAAGCTTTGGCGACGCATCACCCAGAACTTTTCGCTCTTGCCCTCAGTTGGAGTTTCCTCAAAACCATTTATTTCGTAGCGAGCACGATATTTGCCTAGGTCTTTATGAAGCGCCGTGATTTTATCGCGTACCTCTTGCTCAGTCTGGCCATTAAACTCAATCATAAGTATGAGCTTAGGTATGCCACGAAGTAGCTGTAGGCCATCTGGTATGAGGTTGAAGAGTAGGCGAATAAACCTTGCTGGGCCAAGTAGGCGCAAGAAACTAGGCATAAAACGAATAGATAGCCACAATGTTTTGTCGTCGAAACTCTCAAATGTAGCTGGCTTGTGCTCTAACACCTTAGGTATTAGCTCGCCTAGCGCATCGATATCTTTCATAAATAGCACCAATAAGCCTGAGTGTGGCTGGCGCGGTACTAACTGTAGCTCAGCTTCCGTGACAAAACCAAGTGTACCTTGGGCACCAATGATTGCTTTACCTAGGTCAAAGATTTCGTTTTCTTTGTCCCAGACATTCCATAGGTGGTAGCCGGTAGAATCTTTGCTGACTTTTGGCTTAGCAGCCTGCAAAGTATCGTAGTTTTTCGTCACGAGCTCAAACATGTCGCGGTATACCTTGCCCTCGAAATCTTTTTGCTTCATTTTGGCATCGAGCTCTTTTTTGTTGAGTGGCTTTACTACGCGCTCTACGCCGTCGGCAAATACAAACTTAAAGCTTGGCACGTATTTGTCTGTTTTGCCAAACTCAAGCGACTTTTCACCACCTGAGTTGTTGTTTATCATACCGCCCACACTTGCGAGGTCGCGACTAGCAGGGTACGAAGGTAGTAAATAGTCGCCCGTCTTCACATCGAAATCACGGAAAAATATGCCAGGCTGCACTACAGCTCTGTCTTTTTTCTGAGATATAAACTTATTGAGGTGCTTGTTGAAATCTATAATTATAGAGTCATTGATAGCCGCGCCTGACATGTCCGTACCAGCGCTACGAGCTGTAATAGACAAATGCGCGTCGTGCGGCTTGCGGTCTGCCACAATCTTGACGGCCTTTTCTACATCGGCAGCTGTTTTGGGTGCTATAACTAGCTTTGGTTTTATTTCAAACATACTAGCGTCGTGCGAATATGTCTCGAGGGTTGTCACGTCGTCTTCTACGTCGCCGCTAAAACCACTCTTAGCAAGTGCTTGTTTAATCTCATCCATGTTTATATCTTATCATAAGCGTGATTATATTTTTGGTATTTTAAAAGGCCGACACTATTTCAGTGCCGGCCGTCCATCATTTTTGCTAGCTTTCGGGGTCGGGCGTGGACGTCTTGTCCAGCCATTTCTCCGCAAGCGCGGCCGACAGTGCGTCAGTCTTGTGCACGAGCATGATGGTAGCTCGTTGTTTGAGCTTTACAGCTCGGTACTTCAGTTCTTGGGCGGGCGTCATTGCCGACCCAGTGAGCAGATGCCAGAGCATCCGAACCTCCTACTGTTTAGCGTGGCGTGGCACGTAGGTCCAATCCACGTCTTCTTCGTCGAACTCGGGAACAAAAGACTTAACACCTTGCGGTGCCATAGCCTCAAGCTCCTCCAGCCCGGTTTCGTGACGCAAGGGAACCTCACGCACGAACCACATTAGCACAAAAGCGGCCAACGTGAGCGGTAAGACCAGCAAGTATACCGGGGCCAGAGCCTCAGCATACGCGGTCACTACAACCTCCTGCACGGCGGCGGGAAGAGTCTTCAGTAGCTCTGGATTGAGCGACTGAGCTCCACCCTCCATATGCACACCAGGCGGCATGTGTTCGGTGAGGTACTTCATGAGGTTGGTCACGAACAGGTTTCCCACCAGGGCGGCACCAAGCGAGGCGCCAACCTGACCGAAATACCGGTTCGCACCAGTCACAGTTCCCTGAACCTTCACACCAAACTGGTTTTGGGCAATGAGCATCAAGGTTTGCATGCACATACCCAGGCCAGCGCCCAGCACGCCCAAATACAAGCAGATATGCCAGATTTCGGTGTGAGCCGTGAGGGTCGACAGGCAGTAAAGCCCGCCGCTCACGACCAACAGGCCGAAAATCGGCAACCACTTGTAGTGGTCGTAGTAGGACGTGGCCCTACCAGTTGCAATCGACATGGTGAACATGCCAAACATCATCGGCAGCATCAACAGGCCAGACACAGTCGCACTGTGGCCGGTTGCCATCTGCATGTATGTCGGCACATATGCAATCGCACCGAACATAACAATACCAACAATGAGTGAAATTGCCGTGGTGAGGTTGAAGTTGCGGTCCTTGAACATCCACAGGGGGAAGATCGGCTCACGCGCGAAATTCTCGTTGATGAAGAACAACACGAAGCTCACTGCGCTAACAGCGAACAGCGTGATGGTTTCATGCGAGCTCCACGCGTACTTTGAGCCACCCCAAGTGGTTGCCAGCACCATGCAGGTCGACGCCACCATGAGCAAGGCAATGCCCAGGTAGTCGATATGCACCTTGCCCTTGTTGAGCTTGATGTGTGGAATGAACACGAGGGTACTCACAATGGCAATTGCGGCGAACGGGAGGTTAATCCAGAACACCCAGCGCCAGCCAATACTTTCGGCAGCCCAACCACCAATCAGAGGCCCCACGATGGACGCAATAGCGAAAACTCCACCAAAGACACCAGTGTAACGACCACGCTCCTTAGGTGACACGATCACAGCGATGACAGCCATGGACATAATCATAAGCCCACCACCACCGAGACCCTGCACGGCACGACCAGCGATCAACATTTCCATGTTTTGCGCCAGGCCGCCCATCACAGAGCCTACCGTAAACAGCGCAATGGCCGTCACTAGCACCGCCTTGTGTCCAAACAAGTCGCCAAACTTACCGTAAACTGGCATCACCAAGGTGCTGGCCAGTACGTAAGCGGTGGTGATCCACAGCATCAAGTCGACGCCGTGAAGGTCACCGACGATTGTCGGTAGGGCGGTACTAAACACTGTTTGGTCGAGGGCACTCATGAAGAGTACCGTCATCAGGCCGACGAAGACAAGTTTGACCTTGACTCCAGTCGATTCTTCTTTGGGTTGCGGCTTGCGGTCCGCACCGAAAAAGTACATATACGTTTGGTTCAACGCAACAGTAATTATCGGCACAGCAACCAAAATCACAACCCAGTCGAGCACGCTCATGCGCGTTTTCCTTTCCTCGAACTGAATGTAAAACAACTCTTACACCCGTCTTCATGTAAAGCACATATTATTATACACCTTATGGTAGTATATGTCAATACCGTAACACTAGTCAGTATGTATGGACATTTTGTTTCATTTGTGCTATAATGAAAGGATAAACATCAATGTTGGGAGGCCGTAAAAAGCCGTTTGCACCACAGAAAGGATACAAATTATGGCTAAAAAAGCCGAATTACTAGAAAAAGCTGCTGAACTAAAGCTTGAGGTAAGCGAAAAGAACACAATCGCAGAAATTGAAGCTGCTATAGAGACAGCTGGTGGTGAAATCGCTCACGAGGAAAAAACAGCCGCTAAAGCTGGCAAACGTAGCGAAAAGTCACTCAAAGAAGCTGAAGAAAAAGCTGAAAAAGAGGCTCGCAAAGAGGCTGGTGACACCACTCCTCAAGACGAAGAAGCTGTAGCTAACAGCAAAAAAGGCCCTACGCCTGTAACTCGCCCTAAGCTAGAACGCCGTGGCAAAAACTACAAAAAAGCTGCTGAACAAGTAGAAAAAGACAAGGTTTACAGCCTAGCTGAAGCTCTAGAGGTAGCAACCAAGACTAACACTACTAAGTTTGACGCAAGCGTAGAACTACACGTACGCCTAGGTGTTGACCCACGCCAAGCCGATCAAAACATTCGTGCGACTGTAAGCCTACCTCACGGTAGCGGCAAAACTGTACGCGTAGCTGTATTTGCACCAGAGGCTGACCACAAGGCCGCCAAAGATGCAGGCGCAGATGTAGTAGGTGACGAAGAATTCCTAAAGCAACTAGACAAGGAAGAGCTAAACTTTGACATACTAGTAGCAATTCCAGCTTACATGCCTAAGCTTGGTAAATACGCACGCCTGCTTGGCCCACGTGGCTTGATGCCTAACCCTAAAGCTGGCACCGTAGCGGCAGACGTAGCCAAGGCTGTGTCTGAAGCTAAGGCTGGTAAAATTGAGTACCGCGTAGACAAGCAAGCTATTGTACACCTTTCTATCGGCAAGGTAAGTTTTGGCGCTGCTAAGCTCGGCGACAACGCAGCCGCTTTCTTTGACAGCCTTAAATCTCAGAAACCAACTAGCCTAAAGGGTAACTACGTTAAGACAATTAGCGTATCTACAACTATGGGCCCTGGTATCAAGGTTGAGTCAAACATTAACTAGTTTTCGCTATTCATATAGCTAAAAGACAGCCCCAGGCGGGCTGTCTTTTTTGTGTGTAAGTCGCTATAATATACCAACAGGGTGGGTGAACATTTAGAGTTTACCCTTTTCTTTTTAGGAGACATTATGGCATATGCAGCCAAGATTCTGTTGGATTCCATCAGTGAGGCCGGCGACCGCTTGACGACCATGGAGGTGACTTTCCCGCGGTTCGTGCTGGCAGAGTTCAATACGCACCGTATGTTTAGTCGCAACTCCGCCAGTAGTCGAGCGATTCCTGTCGAAAAGCAGCTGGCCCGCATCAAGGACGACCCTTTTGTACCTACATACTGGGGTAGGAACCAGCCCGGTATGCAGGCAAGTGTCACGTTCGACGATGAGTACAGCCTCATTGATTTTCTGCGAGCGGAGTGGCTTCTAGCGCGTGACTACGCCGTAGAGCAGGTGGAAAAATTGCTTCACGTGGGTCTACACAAGCAAACAGCCAATCGTTTGCTCGAGCCGTTCATGTGGCACACGGTCATCGTGACCTCGACTGAGTGGAGCAATTTCTTTGCTCTGCGGGCCAACCCCGATGCTCAGCCCGAGATTCGCGAGATTGCCGTGATGATGAAGAACATCTACGCGGCGTCCACTCCACAGCTAGTCAAGAAGGGCGAGTGGCATATGCCGCTCATTCAGCCCGACGAAGCTGGCTGGGCAGTTGCGAACCCTGAAAACGCTCGCAAGGTGTCGGCGGCACGGTGTGCTCGAGTGAGCTACCTGACTCACGATGGCAAGCGTGACGTGAGCAAAGACCTGGAGCTGTACGAGCGGCTGACTAGCGGTGGTCACATGTCTCCGCTGGAGCATGTTGCTACGCCTAGCTACTACCAGCCGGAGCCCAGCGACTTTGGCGATGTTTTTCCGCTTCAGAGCAACTGGCACGGCAACTTCCGCGGCTGGAAGCAACTGCGCAAATTCGTGCCAAACGAAAGCGACTTCTCCAAGGTAGAAAAGGCCTAGCTCACACCCCCGAGTTCATACTCGGGGTTTTAAAATTGCATAAAATAACCACCGCTGAGTAACTATTTTTGATATGATACTTAGTAGTAAATGAACAAAGACAAAATATCATTCAACCTAATGCTAAGTCTGTTTTGGATAGTAGTAGTTGGGTTTTTGACGTACGCATATATACAGCAGAGTTCATCTGTGGCGAGGCTTAAATCACAAGTTAGCAGCCTCAAGACTCAAGTATCGCGCAAGGCGGACACCACACTGGCGTGCCGCGTGTCGGGCGGCTGGAAAGCGGGGCAATTTAGCCGCTACAGCATACAAGTAGAGGGTATGGAGCGATCTTCTATACTGCACTTGCCCAAAGATTTTGTGCGCGGCCAGTACTACCCAGTGGTGTTTTTCTACGTAGGTAAGGGTGGAGACGCCATGCAAGGTGCCTACAAATACAATGTCAATGACCTACCCGCCATAGTAGTATACGGCGAGCCACTGGTGGGGCGAGATGGCGTAACAGCCTGGGACGGTGCACCATACGAGTCTAGCGCCGACGACATAGCCTATACCAATGCACTCATAGGCCGGCTTAAGCAAGATTTATGCATAAACCAAAGTAGAATATACGCCGTAGGCATGAGCAACGGCGGTGGGTTTGCAGCCTACATGTCGTGCAAGGCACCGGGGCAATTCGCCGCCATAGCCATAATATCTGGCGCCATGTACCCACCAGAAGACGACTGCAATCCACAGCAACAAGTACCCATACTCAACGTCCATGGTACCGCCGACACCGTAATACCATATGGCGGCTGGGAAGCCCGAAAATTACCACCCATAGACAACTGGATGGACATGCGAGCCAAATATGCCGGCTGCGAAGCAAAGCCATATACTCGCGAACCTACACAGAACTTCACCGAAACCGTATGGAACAAGTGCCACAAAGGTGTAGAAATACAAAATATCCGTGTCAACGGTGGCGTACACGCCTGGGGTAACGTATCAAACGATGTAATATGGCGCTTTTTGTGGCAATTCAGCCTACCGCCACAACACTAATGATTAGGCGCACCCCACCTAGTGTGGGGTTTTAAATTTCATGCTACAATTGGGTAAAAGACATAAGAGAGGGACAAATGGGACATATTCATTCTGATAGTCAGTACGACTATACTGCAAGTGGTGTTATAGTGCACAACGATAAAGTGTTGCTTTTGCTACACCACAAACTAAATCTATGGCTTTCGCCGGCTGGCCACATAGAGCTAGACGAAACGCCCATACAAGGTTTATTCCGTGAAGTCCAAGAAGAAACAGGCCTAACGCCAAACGACCTTACTCTCATAAGTCCATATGTCGACAACCTCCCATTTGTGCGCGACACAGGCAGCAATGCAACTGAGCCCTTGCCATTCGACATAGATATTCACGCAATCGGCGACACTGGCCACAAGCATATTGATTTCGGCTATATACTGGCTAGTGATACTGCTGAATTTACACTAGAAGAAGGCGGTGCTACCGAAATGCGCTGGTTTACTCTCGATGAACTCAAAGATTTATCGCCTTCAACGGAATCCACGAAAAGTCGTGCAGCTTACGCAATTCGCAAGGTAAAAGAGGCTTCGTAATGAGCGTATATAGCAACACAGAAATACGCGCAGCCATAAAAGACGGCTCTATTGTATGTATGCCGTTTAACGACAATAATGTGTCCGAGGCCAGCCTAGACTTTACACTCGGCTACCACTACTACAAGCAAGAGTATAGCGACGTGTCGAAAGTATATAACCCGTTTGATAGCGACGAGGTAGACAGGTACTTTGGCGGACCACTAACTGCCATACCACACAAAGAATGGTGCGAAAAAAATGGCTATCAACCGTTCAAAAACATCCCCGCAGACCACCCCATAATCGTCATACGCCCCGGTGAGCGTATATTGGCGCATACACACGAGTTTATAGGTATACGCGCCCACGGTGGCGCATGCGAAGTGAAGTCACGCTCTAGCGTAGGCCGCAATGGTGTAGCCGTGTGTTTTGACGCTGGCTGGGTTGACCCGGGCTACATAAACCGTATCACGCTCGAAATATACAACCTCAACAGCCACGAAAGCGTAGTGTTACCAGTGGGCGAGCGCATAGGACAGTTAATATTTCACAAAACTGGGCCAGTAGATGGCGACTATAGTAATGGCCGCGGTGGCATAAGCGGCAAATACCAGCACACCGACAACCTAGACGAGCTAGTCAAAACGTGGGAGCCAAGCATGATGCTTCCGCGCGCATATAAAGACCAGCGCAAACTACCAGAAACCATAAAAGGACTCAAAAAAGGCATAAAATAATGACAGAACGTGGCAAATATATTGTCATCGAGGGGCACGACGGCACAGGTAAATCATCACAAGTAGAACTACTAAGGGACAATCTAGCGGAGGTAGGCATAGACTCTGTAGAGTTTCATGAGCCAGATGGTACGCCAATAGCTAGTGAAATACGCAAAATCATCAAAAACGGCACACTAGAGCGAGACGGCGTGACTAATTTATTCTTATTTAATGCGGCACGACATGATATATGGTATAGCCTGGCCAGGCCGGCACTTTCTATGGGCAAATGGGTAGTGGCGTCGCGCAATTACTACAGCACGCTCGCGTACCAAGGCTACGGCGAGGGTATAGACAAAGACCTCATAGTTAATCTTACGCGTGCAGCTACAGATGAGCAATATATGACGCCAGACCTCGCCATGGTACTAAGCCTCGACGATGAGCAGGAGCGCCTGAGCCGCATAAATAGCCGCGGTGAACTAGAAAATCCAGATACATTTGAGAGTAAAGACGGCGGATTCCAAGACCGCGTACGCCTGGCGTACCCCGAAATTGCCTCCAAATACGGCGCGACAGTGCTATCAGCGGCGAAGTCTAAGTGCGACATCGCCGACGATATCTGGGCCTTAACTTGCTTTAGCTTAGACGTAAAGTAGTTATACCGCGTTTAATTTCTATATTTTGCGCGTTTACGGTATCTAGCTCATTACCAAATGCATCTGTTAATTTAGCTTTTTTAAACATACCACCTAGGCTCACACTTATTGGCTCATCTTCGTAATTAACCATACGTAGTAGTACAGCCTTGCCATCTTCGGTGGGCCTTAGAGCACTTACTTCTACCGGTCGGTCGCATTTTACCTGCAGTACGTCGCCCATATTAGCGCTCCCATAGCTATAGTCACCAGCGTGCGTGTAGTCATACTGCGCGGCCACTAGCTCATTGTTCGGCTTATCGCCAGCTAGGTTCACGGCAAACTCAAACTCATGAGTACCAAGCATCTGTGCACCCGGAGTGCCGTAGCCTGGGCCAGCGCCACCCTTGCGAGTTTGCAGCTCACTACCTCGGTCTTCGCGACTCAGGTAACCCGTGCCGCGTATCAGTGTAAGCGCAACTTCATTTATGCCACCATTTTCATTTCTTAACGCTTCGTATTCTGGCAATCCTTTACCCATTAAGCTTAATTCACCTATGGCAACTACGCCTTGATTGTGACTTGTAGCCACAGGCAACGGCTCCTGCCAATGCGCTCCACCCCGTATAGGCACAGCACTTCGAGTGGTTATGCCGTACGACTCCTTGGCGCGCACAGTGCCATCACTAGCGGGCGTATCAAACCTCACGCGTACGCGGTGGTCACGGGCGTTATTTACCACCTTAGACTTAAACTCTACACGGTCAATCGACGGGTCTTTGTACATGCGCACACGAGTTGTTATGGGCATCGTGACTAATTTTTCGCTACGTTCGCGGCCAGGACGGATTTTACCATTTATGGCTTTTAGACCCTTAGGCACTGTTAGTTCGGTAGCAATTTCTATCTCCGTAAATACGTCACCGTCACTTATAATTTTCACGGTTTCACCTGCACCGCGACTAGTTATTACGGCTTCATCGTCTGTCGAGCAATAGTTATATACATCACCGCGGTCACCCTGGTCTTCATACAGTAAGCCCTTGGTAGTTCGGCCAGTTTGCCTATCGGTTAATTCAATTTCGCCACCCGCTAGCACGCGTACGCTATGACGCCGAGTCGCAAATTCGCGACGCGTCGTTTCTTCGTGCTCGAGACTATTATTGGCATCAGTTGCATATAGCCACACTTGTACACTACTAAGTCCCTCTACTGGTATGGTCGCGTAGCCATAGCGAGTATCGACTTTTTGCACTATCTGCACGGGGTAGGTTACGCTATTACCATCTTCGGTTTCCACTATAGCCTTCAACCCTTTGTCGTGCTCTAGGTCGCCCTCCATAGGAAACTCCACCACCATAGTGCGGGCATATGGCGTAGTATTGGCAAATGTCTGGCGGTGCTCCATGCGCGGGTAGGCACCATAATCATCTTCGCGGCCAGCTAGAGCCGCCAGTGAATTACGCGCAGTTTGATTGGCGGTTTTCCAGGCTCCAGATAATAGTGAATAGGGCAAAGGATAAGCGTCGTCGGTGCCACAACCACTCACGGTATCGTGTGAGCCCACAGGTAGCAGCTGCTCCACGGCATGGTGGTAGCCGTACACTTGCTGCCATGTGGCGTGGTCGTTTTCGGCAAGGCCTCCATGTTTGCGCGCCAGTAGCATGAGCGAAGTCAGCACTCCAGCATCGTATATACGCGTGTCGGCGACATTCATTTTTTGCTTTAAGTCCATGCGTGTAGAGTCTATACCGCGCAGCACATTGTCTTCCATACCAGAGCGCATTTCGCCCATGTAAATATTAAGCTTCGAATTATCTATATTATTTTCAACCAAGTCTAAATAATGCCCAAGCGTACTAGCCTTGAGTGTAAAATTACTAAGCTTTAATTGCTTCGCCAATTTTTCTTCGGCACCCGCTAGTACTTCGTCTAGGTTTTCGTCTGGTTTGGTAAAATCATTTCCATTCATGAGCAGTATGTGCGGAAAATCTATTTGCTTGTAGCGATTTCCATATCTATTTATAAGGCCACGCACAGAGAGTGCTGCAGCGTCGACTTGCAACTTCAGATATTCTTCGGGTGACACAGACGCACGGTCTACGTGTGGGTTGGTCATATCACTTACATTGCCGTATCCACCATGCAACGGCAGGGCTATTACCTCGCTACCATCACCGTAGCGCCACTTAAATATTGCACCAAATTTGTCTTGGTGCTCAAAACCACGCTTAAAAGCTATAGCCTTCATGCCAGCATGTTTTAGTACCATAGGCGTAGTCTCTTCGAACCCAAATGTATCGGGTATATACTCGAGCGCTGGAGGCTTACCACCATATTCCATGGCGTATTTTTTGCCCACCTCAAAGTTCCAAAATCTCAACTCCTGTGGACTCAAAAACGTATCGGGCTGCATGTACATACCTATAAGCTCCATACGTCCATCTTCAACCATATCTAGAAATTCATCTTTAAAGCGCTTACCGGCACCATCAAAAAACTCTTTCGCCGTAATCATCTGCTCGAGAGTAAAATGATCCAGGGAAAGAGTTTTCATAAATGCTTCGACTTCGCGCATTTTGGAGGACTCACGGTCGCGATACCACGCGTAGTCCAGGTGACTGTGCGGTATTACGTCGAACACCACCTTGTCTTTGCTTTGCAGCCAGGAGAGTAGCTCCGGATTTACCGGCTCGCGCATCTCTTCATAGTTATCATCATGCAGCAGCTTTTCACTCATACATTCAACCTCCTATGTTGTATTACCTAGCATAGCACTTAAATATTTTTTGTCACACTTTGAGATTGCTAAATGCTTCTGCTATAATTTACATATATGCAAAAACTTTTTGAGGGTCGGCGCTCTAGGGTAGCTGTAACTATTTTTTTAATATTAAGCTGGGGTCTACTCGCCGGATTTGGCGGGCCAAGCATAGGTAAATTAGGCGAAGTAACAGATAGTGATCTGAGCGCCTTCTTACCCAAATCGTCTGAATCATCAGAGGTAAATGAACAGCTAAAAAGTTTTGTGGGCAACAATGACAATCACTTACCGCTTGTAGTAGTTTTTGAAAATCCCACACACAAAATACAACCTCAAGATTTGAAGTCTATACAAACTGCATATAACGATTTACAGAAAAACCCCGACATACAAAAGTCTAAATCACCGCCCACTGTATCTGATGACCAGAAAGCCGCACTGATGAGTCTTTCTGTATCACGTAGTGCCGATATGCCCATACTCATAGAAAACGTTCGCAGCGTCATAAACTCACACCACATTGAGTCACAGGCTAAGTTTACCGGTGCAGCCATGTTTAGTAGCAGTCTACAAAGTGCATTCGAGGGTATCGACGGCAAATTATTATTAGTCGCTGTTTCTGTGGTATTTATAATACTACTTATCATCTACCGCTCACCTCTCTTACCGATTATTACCTTAGGATCAGCATTGGTAGCTTTGGCCTCGGTATCAATAGTTATATACCACTTAGCAAAGTCTGGCGCTATAAACATGAATCAAGAAGTGCAGGGCATATTGTTTATATTAGTCATAGGCGCTGCCACAGACTACTCGCTACTATACATAGCCCGCTACCGCGAAGAACTCGCCAGTGAAAAATCTGCCTGGAAGGCCACTATAAAGGCCTGGAAAGCCTCGTTTATACCCATAGTTGCCGCCGGGTCCACGGTAGCAGTAGGCCTACTATGCTTCCTGCTGAGCGACCTGGGCTCCAACAAAGCCTTGGGTCAAGTTGGTGGCATAGGTATAGCAGCTTCGGTACTTACCACGCTTACATTGTTCCCAGTTATACTATCACTGTTTGGACGAGCAGCATTTTGGCCCAAAAAGCCCCTTACAGCTAGCAAAAAGTCCGCTCTACCACTATATAAACGCAATCACCCGTTGTGGACAAAAATCGGCAACTTTGTAGGTCGTCACCCGAGGCCGCTGTGGTCACTGTCTACCGCTATTTTACTAGTAGCTACACTAGGCATTTTCCAGCTTAAGGCCGATGGCGTACCGCAATCCGATTTAGTTTTGGGTAAGTCTGAAGCCCGCGCCGCGCAAGAAGCCATAAACAGGCACTTTGTAGCTGGCATAGGCTCAGAATCAATAATAGTGAGCAGCTATGACAAACGTGACCAAGTAGTAAAAGTACTAAACGCTAACTCTGACATTGACTCTATATATACTCAAGCTACTGGAGTAGAATCAAAAATTCTGCCCATAGGCAAAACGGCAGACAGTTTAATGACAAAATTGCAAGGATTACCGAGTCCATTTACTGATGCTAAAATTCACACTGTTGACGGCCAGATGGTTTATTACTTAACCCTCAAATACCCCGGCGATTCACATGAATCTCGGCAAATAGTCAGCGAATTACGTACCGAACTACACAAGGTTGACAACACTGCACACGTAGGTGGATTAGCTGCTTTGATGCTCGACACCAACAATACATCCCAACACGATATACGTGTCATTATACCAGCCATACTAATAGCTATTACCATCATACTTATGGCCTTGTTACGCTCCATTGTTGCTCCACTTATATTACTGTTATCTACTATGTTGTCATTTGGAGCAACACTGGGCGTGTCTGCACTTGTATTCAATCACCTATGGCACTTTACGGGTTCAGAGCTAGTCATAATATTGTACTCGTTTGTGTTCCTGGTGGCGCTAGGCATAGACTACAATATATTCCTCATGACTCGCGTACGTGAAGAAGTTATCAAACATGGCGTACAAAAGGGGACTCTAAAGGGTCTTATAGTTACTGGCGGCGTCATCACAAGCGCTGGCATAGTTTTGGCAGCTACGTTTGCGTCACTTAGTGTGCTACCTATTATGTTTTTAGTACAGATTGCGTTTATTGTTACGTTTGGAGTGCTGCTTGACACTATAGTAGTACGTACGCTTGTAGTTCCAGCCCTGGCATTGCGACTAGGCAAATTAATGTGGTGGCCATCTAAGCTATACAAAAAGCTCTAGCTTCACCACATATTGCATTTATTTGATATATGTGGTATAATAGTATAGAGTAGGTAGTTAACTTCAAAATAGGGAGCAACCATGTCTAGCAACACGCCGCAATTCGACGTGGACTTCATGCAGCAAATCGCGCTGCTGGAAAAGCAGATGAGCCTGGCTGAATTCGCTCGTGCCGCGGCCGTAACGCTGCGCAACATCGACGGAATTCAGTCGGAGATGTTGTTTGTGCGTCGCATCGATCCAGATGGGAAAATCGTGAATTCGGTCCGCAGCTGGGATGGTTGGCAAGTGTCTGTCACGGGGCCGCAAGCTCTGCGCATTCACTTGCTCAGCGATGGCGCCATTGCCATGGAGTCCGTAAACAGCCTCGACCAGGCGTTGCAAGATGCCGAAGGTCGCTGCGTGTCTGACGAAATCCAGACGGCAGACATCGCCGACGAGGCCGTATGCGCCAAGTTCGCTGAGACCATCGCCATGCTGCTCGACAACCATGACGCCTTGAGCGACGAGCTGGGGTCTATGCTGCATAAGCTAGTCAACTAGCTCAACGCCCGCCCTGTAAAAGGGGCGGGTTTTAAACTACTAAACACATGTTAAGTATTGACTTCTAAGCGGTGTTTCTATATACTACATAGGACATTACCGAAGACCGTAGCCGTCGCAAGACTTAATCTGCTACCTAGGTGACAAACTACCACCATATGTTTTCAACCCGAGTCTTTGGTATCTGCGAGAGCTAAAGACTCTTTTATTTTCGCGGAGAACCAATCGGAGTAATGTGCAAATTAACAAATCGGATCATAAAATTTAACCAAGGAGTTTACCTATGGCTATATCAAAAGCTAAGAAAACTGATTTGGTTGCAGAAGTTTCTGAACTACTTTCAAACAGCAAACTAACCGTTTTTGCTCAGTACAACGGCCTAAGCGTAGCAGACGTACAAAATCTGCGCCGCTCAGCTCGCGAAGCTGGCGTAACTATCAAGGTTGTTAAAAACCGCCTAGTACGCGTAGCTATGAGCCAAAGCGAAACATACAAAGAAACCGACACTTCAGTCCTAAAGGGTCAGCTACTATACGCAGCTAGCTCTGAAGACGAAGTAAGCCCAGCTAAGGTACTAGACGAGTTTGCAAAAACTCACCCAGCACTTCAGTTTGTTGGTGGTTTCGGTATGGAAGGTGAAGCAATAGACGCAGCTGGCGTAAAAGCTTTAGCAGGTCTACCTACCAAGAACGAGCTTATTGGCCAAGTTGTCAACACATTGCTTAGCCCTGTTAACGACGTTACAAACGCGCTTTCAGGCAACCTTCACGCGCTACTTGATGGTGTTCGCGACAAAGCGACAGCTTAACTTTAGCGACTAAATCTACTACAGAATATCAACTATTAATCTACATAAAGGAACATTCATTATGGCAGATATCAAGAAATTGGCTGAAGAGCTAACAAAACTAACTGTTCTTGAAGTTAACGAACTTAAGAACGTACTTAAAGAAGAATATGGCATTGAGCCTGCAGCTGCTGCTGCAGTAGCTGTTGCTGCACCTGCTGGCGACGCTGGCGCTGCTGCTGACGAAAAGAGCGAATTTACTGTTAAGCTAGCTGACGCTGGTGCGCAGAAAGTTGCTGTTATCAAGGCAGTTAAGGAAATCACAGGTCTAGGTCTTGGCGAAGCTAAGGCTATCGTAGACGGTGCTCCTGCAAACGTTAAAGAAAAAGTTTCTAAAGACGAAGCTGAAAGCGCTAAGAAACTTCTAGAAGAAGCTGGCGCAAGCGTAGAGCTTGTTTAGTTCATAACTTTTATCAATTTGATCCGATTTCTAAGTCACCTCCTTACGGGGGTGACTTTAGTTTTACGGCCATATATTTGCAGATTTTTGAATTCTATCCCGTCGTTTCTACAACGTTTTTTTATCGTCATCTGTTACGATTGTGGAAAATAAAGTGTTACAAAAAGATTGACAATATACCCCAGGGTTGATATATATAGAGATGAATATCACCAGCAAAACAGACAAGGAATGCGAGCATGTCTGAATTACCAGAAAAGCAAGTAAAACGACTAACATCACTAATCCAGGAGGCGGAGACAAACCTAGCAGCAGCTAAGGAGCTTCTTATAAGTATCATCGGTGACGATGGAACGGTACTTACTCCTAAATCAAGCCAGGAAGACGTATCTGGCAAAATCATAGAGGGCGTATTTGACGGCCAAGTTATGGTTGGGCCAGATGGCAAAAACTACCCAGTACCAGCTAACTACGCAAGTAAGTCTAAGCTACTAGAAGGCGACGTACTCAAACTAACTATCGCCGACGACGGCAGCTTTATCTACAAGCAAATCGGTCCTATCGACCGCCGTCAAGTTATCGGTACACTAGTGCAGCACGATGGTGCCTACTACGTAGAAGTTCAGGGTCGCGAATACCGTATCCTTCTAGCTAGCGTTACATTCTTCCGCCTACACGAGGGCGACCAAGTCACCGTGATAGTACCAGAAGACAACCCAGAAGCTACCTGGGCAGCAGTAGAATCACCACTTTAAGTCGTTTTTTACCAACAAAATCCCACTAAAACGTGGGGTTTTGTTAATTTCACGTCATTTTTGCCGGCAAAACAGAGTATAGTAATAATATATGACAGTTGAGGGGGAGCAGGCGCCACAGACAGCGCTTTATCGTAAATATCGTAGCCACAGCCTTGCTGAGGTTGTCGGCCAATCACAGGTGACCGATGTACTCGCTCGTAGCATAGCAAAGGGCAAAGTGGCCCACGCGTACCTACTCACTGGCCCACGCGGCGTAGGCAAAACCTCCATAGCTCGCATACTAGCACACGAAATCAACGGCCTGCCGTACACCGACGACAGTGACCATCTAGACATAATAGAAATCGATGCCGCAAGCAACAACGGTGTAGACAACGTACGCGAACTCCGCGAAAAAGTCCAACTGGCGCCAACTAGCGCCAAAAAGAAAGTCTACATCATAGATGAGGTGCATATGCTCTCTACGGCTGCGTTCAATGCGCTCCTGAAGACTCTAGAAGAGCCACCAGAGCACGTAGTGTTCATTCTGGCCACTACTGACTTGCATAAGGTCCCAGCCACTATCATTAGCCGCACGCAGCATTTTTCGTTTCACTCCATTAGTGTCAAAGATATAGTTGCACACCTCAAATACATAGCCGAGCAAGAAAACATCAAAATCTCAGACGAAGCATTAACTATGATAGCAGAGCGGGGAGACGGCAGTTTTCGCGATAGCATAAGCCTACTCGACCAACTCAGTAGTTATGCCGATAGCAAAGATGGCGTATCGGCCGAGCTAGTGCAAGATGTACTAGGTTTTCCGCCACACAAGCTCACGCAAAAGCTCCTACAGCTCACACTTGAGCACGATATACAGAGCATTATCACAACTCTCGACGAGCTAGAGCTTCAGGGCGTGTCACCAACTATACTTACCGACCAGCTTATATCCAATATTCGCGGCAACTTAGCCACGCAGCCGCAGCTTGTAAAGCTTCTAGATAAGCTTCTAGACGTCAAATCATCATCCAATCCACAGCTCAAACTCCTGACTACACTTGTAGCCGCCGCTAAACCCAAAGTTGCGTCAGCAGCAGCTAGGGCAGTGGCCACCCCAGCGCCACCGCGTATCATAGAAGCACCAGTTGTTGTAGTAGAAACCACAACACCAATTATGGACAAACCTAAAACCACCAAAAAAACGGCGGAATCTGACTTGAAACCCGAGGCTGAGGCCTCAAAACCCAAGAAAAAGCGAACCACCAAACTCGAGTCACTTGACTGGGTGGCTTTTGTAGACGGCACCAAGCCACTAGAGGCGGCAGTGTTTTCTATTATCAAAAAATGCGACTTTGCGTTTGACGGCGAAACGCTAACTATATACGCCGGGAGTAAATTCTACAAAACCAAGCTCGACCAAGCAAAATACCTAACTGTGCTACAAAAATCACTAGAAAACATAGGTGCCGATGGCCTAGATATAGTAACTTTGGCCGCCCCAAAGCCCCCGAGTGACGAAAAACTTGCTAAAATAGCAGAAATGATGGGTGGCGGTAAAGAGATAAAGCTAGAGGATGATAAGTAGTGAGTGCCAAAACGACCGTAGACGCTAAAATACCACCACAAAATGTGGACGCCGAAAAGAGCCTGATAGGCGCTATTTTGATAGATGAAGGTGTGCTGGCCGACGTGGTAGAAGTAGTGCGCTACGATGATTTTTACGACAAACGACACTCGGCAATATTTAAATCTATAGTTACGCTATTTGAGAAAAACAAACCAGTAGACATACTCACTCTTACAGACGACCTAAAAAAGCACAAGAAGCTAGAGGAAATAGGCGGTACAACCTACTTAGCTGAGCTTACCAACTATGTGCCTACCAGCGCCAATGCTGCAGCCTACGGTGAAATGGTAGCCCAAGCAGCAGCTAGACGTAGGCTCATAAAGGCCGGCACAGATATAGTAGAGAGCGGCTACGACACAGAGGAAGACGTAAAGCACATCATAGAAAGTGCCGAAGCAACACTATTTGGCGTGAGCGACCGCGGTGACCGCAACGATTTAACCAGCCTGAGCGACATACTGCTCGACAGCTTTGACCGCTTGGCCGAGCTACACAAAAACAAAGGCCAAATACGCGGCAAAAAAACTGGCTACCGCGACCTAGACAATATGACTGCGGGCTTGCAAAAAAGCGACCTCGTAATCCTGGCAGCTCGCCCAGCCATGGGTAAAACTACATTTGTAACCAACCTAGCATACAACGTAGCCACACTTAACCGCGAAGCTGTATTGTTCTTTAGCCTAGAGATGAGCAAGGAGCAGCTCACCGACCGTATGCTTGCCGACGTGGCACAAGTAGACTCGTGGAACATACGTACTGGTAACTTGAGCGACGAAGATTTTGAACGCCTAAGCGAAGCCAGTAGCGAGATGAGTGAAGCGCCGATATATATAGACGATACCGCCGGCACGACCATACTAGATATCCGTACCAAGGCGCGCCGTATAGACCACCAACAAAAAGTTGGCCTAATTGTAATAGACTATTTGCAGCTTATAGAGCCGTCGGGCGGTAGCAAAGGCAACCGCGTGCAAGAAATTAGCGAAATCAGCCGTGGACTCAAACTACTAGCGCGCGAGCTCAACGTGCCAGTGATAGCACTGTCGCAGCTAAGCCGTACCGTAGAGCAGCGCACACCACAAATTCCGATGCTTTCCGACCTTCGTGAGTCTGGCTCCATAGAGCAAGACGCCGATATAGTGATGTTTATCTACCGCGAAGCTTACTACAACCCAGAAACCGAACGCCAGAACATAACCGACCTCATACTAGCTAAACACCGTAACGGCCCCGTGGGTAAAGTTGAACTATACTTCCACCCTGAACGTCTACGCTTCATGTCTCTTGATAAACACGCCGAATAGCACAGCTTTATCGTGATATAATTGTCTAAGAATGACACGTTTCAAATTAACGGATCTTTTTACGTATAGACACCGATATTTTATCGGCTACGTTATAACTATCCTTATTTTTGTCTCACTTTTAGTGGTCGCGGGGTTATATATACCCGGCGGCATGAGTCAAGGTGAGATGACTCAATTTATCAAAACATCGTCTATGGACATAGACAAAGCCAGTACGCTCGCCATACCAAACATGCCGTTTTTTGCCGTGCAGCGTTTTAGCATGGATACTCTAGGGCTGCATATTTTTACATTTAAGCTACCAGCCTTGATATGCGCGCTATTTACTGGGGTAGGAGCAGTGGTACTTTTGCGACGTTGGTTTAGGCCAAATATTGCGGTACTTGCAACCATCATCATGATAACAACCGGGCAGTTTATATACGTAGCACAGTCCGGCTCGGCCGATATTACCTATATATTATGGTCGGTATGGCTACTACTCATCGCTACCATGGTCACGTATTCCGAAAAACACAAGCGTTTGTGGCGACTACTACTGGCTATAGTTATACCCCTGAGCCTGTATACCCCTATGAGTATATACTTGGTACTTGCAGTTCTTGCGGCCGGTATATTTCACCCGCACGTACGGCACGTCATCAAAACAGTACCGCGCGCCGAGCAAATAATCCTGCCAATCATCAGCATATCTCTCTCTATACCGCTACTAATATTCGTAATTATGCGGCCAGCGCTACTAGTAGAGCTACTTGGCGCACCGGCTTCGTGGCCACCAGATATAGCGGCCAACTTACACACTATATTCCAGCAATATTTCAACTTTATACACCCTAGTAGCGGCGCTCTTATGACACCCGTGCTAGACCTTGGCTCCATGATACTCATAGCCATAGGCCTGTGGCAGCAGTTCAAAATCCGCTACACTGCACGATCGTACACACTTACGGCCTGGATCATCCTACTTGTGCCAGTTCTCATCATCAACCCTGCACTCATAAGTGTAACTTTCGTACCTCTGCTGCTACTACTCGCCAGCGGCCTTGGCTACATATTGCGCACTTGGTACGCCATGTTCCCGCGCAATCCATACGCACGGTTTGTGGGAGTGGTGCCGCTTGCCATACTAGTAGGCGGGCTTGTACTGTCGGGCCTATATAGGTATTTTGACGGCTATCGCTACGACCCACTCACAGCCAAGAGCTTCACCAAAGACATATCACTATATAGCGACGAAATACTAGGCAAAAACGTTAAGCGTATAGTGGTAGCAAAAGACGAAATACGCCTATATAACGCGGTAGCCAAGTACCACAAAGAAGTGCCTATAAAAGTATCGACCGAAACGCCGCACGACAACGAGGTGTACGCAGCCACCAGTAAAGCCCATAAACATATACGAGCTATACCGAGCAAAATCATTACCACTAACTTTAGCGACGACGCTGATAGGTTTTACATATACAATAATTAGCTAGTTTACGGTATAATATGAGTAATAAAGGGAGATTTATAAATGGCTTTTGACCAAATGAAAATGCTGAACGAGCTTCGTAAAGCTCAAAAAGAACTGAAGAAACAAAAAGTTGTAGTAGTAGCTGGCGGCGAAGAAGACGACCCAGCGGTAGAACTAACTATCAATGGCGAGATGAAAGTTGAAAAACTAACTATCAACCCAGACTACGTAGACCTTGAAGACATAGAAGAACTCGAAGAGAACATCAAAATCGCTTTTCGTGATGGTATGGAAGCAGCACAAAAAATCGCTGCCGAGAAGATGCAGCCTCTTATGGGCGGCCTAGGCAACCTTGGGCTATAGTAGCGCCCCATGAACAATTTGCTACCAAAAGCCTTGCTGAACGTCATAGACGAGCTTGGCAAATTACCAGGTGTAGGCGCTCGCACAGCCGAGCGCTATGCTTACTATTTGCTACGCGCCAAGCAAGTAAATGTAGCGAAACTTGCCGACAGTATCAACGCTCTACATAGTGGCGTAAAGTCTTGCCCTGTTACATTTGCACTCATAGACGCCAGCGAAGACGTATCGCCACTATATAGCGCGTCAGACCGTGACAAAACTACCATAGCAGTGGTAGAAGAACCGCTAGATATAGTGGCGCTAGAGCGCACCGGGCAATACAAAGGCACTTACCATGTACTTGGTGGCGCCATAAGCCCCATAGACGGCATAGGTCCAGAGCAACTGCATATACCCGAGCTAACCAAACGCATAGCCGACGATGACGTACAAGAAATCATAATAGCCACAAATGCCAGTGTAGAGGGTGAATCAACCGCGCTGTTCCTGCAAAAATTTATACACGACAAAAACTTAGACGTAAAAATGACCCGCCTAGCGCGTGGTATACCAGTGGGAGTAGACCTAGAATACGCCGACCAAATAACACTCAGTCATGCACTAGAGGGCCGCAGAACACTATAAGTACATAAAAATTAAAGCCCCCTGCGTATAGCATGCAGGGGGAGTGAAGCCATAATTCATGGCCTATGTTAGCGCCAGAGCTTCACGACGGTACGCGCGCACACGTGCACGGCGCGCCTGACGGCAGTCACTATAGCGTGAAACACCAGGCCAACTGCCACCACAAGCACGGCAGCTGATACAGCCAGCCAGTGCATGGTGCCGACAGTAGCCAAGCTAATCATTAGAAACACGATGGCTGCGCCCAGGGCTAGGTTCGCCCGCCAGTTGGCGGGGTATTCACCGCTCATTTTACACCTTCCAAAGAACTAGTCTATACTTATATTATACCAAAATAAGCCATAAAAGTCAATGACAAACCCAAGTATACGTGATATAATCAACATAATGTTTGACGAAGTAAAAAAACTCATAGACGAAGCCAAAAATATAGTTATAATCCAAGCCGAGAACCCCGATGGAGACAGCCTAGGTAGCTCGCTGGCACTCGACGAAATGCTAACCGAATATGGCAAAGAAGTCACTACCTACTGCCCAGTAGACATACCTAAGTACCTCCGCTACGTGCAGGGCTGGGATAGGGTAGATTCGCAGTTCGACACCAAGGCCGACCTAGCTATAATAGTAGACACCGCAGCCGACGTGCTGCTCACTAAAGTCCTAGAAACCCCTGGCGTACGCCACTTCCTGGAAACTCACCCGGTGCTAGTAATTGACCACCACACTACAGAGTCCAATTTATCATTTGACCACACGTATGTGCGCGAAGACGCCGTGGCATCGAGCGAAGTAATATACCGCATAGCTCAGCACTGTGGTTGGCCCATCAACCCTCAAGCTTCCGAAAACATGCTAGTAGCTATCATGAGTGACAGCCTAGGACTGACCACACAAAACGTAAATGCCGCTACGTACCAAGTATGTGCAGGCTTGGCCGAGCACGGCGCACAAAACAGCACCATAGAAGAGCGCCGCCGCGAGTTCATGAAAAAATCACCAGAAATCCTAGCGTATAAAGGCGAGCTAATAGGCCGCATAGAATACTTCCTGGACGGCAAACTAGCACTCGTGCACATACCATGGAATGAAATACAATCGTACAGCGACCAATACAATCCAAGCATGCTCGTATTGGACGAAATGCGCCTTGTAGAAGGCGTAGAAGTAGGCGTAGCCATAAAAACCTACCCAGACGGCCGCTTGACGGGTAAATTGCGCTCCAACGCGCCAGTAAGCGAACAAATAGCTGGCTACTTTGGTGGTGGTGGACACAAATACGCCGCAGGATTCCGCGCGTACGAAAACTACGACACTATAGTGCGCGAGCTCATAGAAGCCGCCGACAAAGCCCTAAATCGGCCATCATAAAATACACAAAATTCAATATGATACACTAGTTATATGCCTATATCACTCTATAATACGCTCACCAAACAGACCGACGAATTCACGCCATATGATGCCAAAAACGTGCGTATATATAGCTGTGGGCCTACCGTGTACGACCATGTGCACATAGGCAACTTAAGTGCATTTATAGTAGCAGATACTTTGCGACGCATGTTACAAGCAAACGACCTAAGTGTGAAACATGTCATGAACTTCACTGACGTAGACGACAAAACTATACGCCGTAGTCGCGAGCGCTACAGCGACATGGAGCCACGTGCGGCCCTGAGTAAGCTTACGGGCGAGTATAGCAACTTATTCCTGCAAGATATGCGGGCAATTGGCAACGACGTAAATGCATTTACATTTATACGCGCTACCGACGAGGCGACCATAGACGGCATGAAGCGACTAATCGACAGCCTGCGCGAGCAAGGTTTTGCGTATATAGCCGATGACGGCGTGTACTTTAGCATAGACGCCTACCGCAAAAGTGGCAAAAAGTACGGCCAACTAGTCGAAATTACCGACCAAAACACCAGCAGCGAGCGAATACAAAACGACGAGTACGACAAAGATTCTGCGCATGATTTTGCACTATGGAAGGTGCAAAAACCAGGCGAACCAGCATGGGAGTTCGAACTAAGCGGACAAAACTTAACCGGCCGTCCAGGCTGGCATATAGAATGCTCAGTTATGAGTCACCTAGAAATAGGCCAGCCATTTGACATACACACTGGCGGCATAGACTTAGCGTTCCCACACCACGAAAACGAAATAGCTCAAAGCACGGCGGGTAATAATGACCCTGTGTATGCTAAGTTTTTTGTACACAATGAGCACATACTTGTAGATGGCAAAAAAATGAGCAAGAGTGCTCAAAATTTCTACACGCTAAATGACCTTATAGAAAAAGGCGTTGATCCGCTAGCGTTTCGCTTACTAGTGCTACAGTCACACTACCGCAAGCCCACTAACTTTAGCCTAGACAACGCCGAGGCTGCACACAACCGGCTAAAACACTGGCGTAACGTAGCAGCACTACGCCACCAAACCAAAGAGCAACATGGCGAGAGCACACAGCCATCACTCGCCAGCACAGGAGCCTTACGTGAAAAGTTCAACAATGACATAGACACGCCGAGTGTGTTGAGCCTAGTAGACGAAATCTTTTCACAAGTTGAAAAAACTGACCTAGAAAATATAAATAATGACGCACTAACAGAACTACTAAATGTCGTAGACGACATGCTAGGCTTACAACTGCTCAATACCACACCAGATATAAACGACGACCAAAAACTACAACTCGTAGAACGCGCACGCGCACGCGAAACCAAAGATTGGACTAAGTCAGATGATATTCGTGATGCGTTACTACAACAAGGTATAGCCGTACGCGATTCTGCGCACGGACAAATTTGGGAATACGCCTAATTTTCGCTAACAGTATTTTTGAGCTTTTTTACCAGAGTAGCAAGCGGCTTTTCACGTAAATCGTGTCGTTCTTTGCGATTATTGAAGTACTCTTCGGCAAGCACCTTGATAGAGCCGGCAATAGGTATAGATATAATACCACCAACTACGCCGAACATATATAAACCGATAGTCACAGCCGTAAGCACTGCAAGCGCAGATAGCTCTACTGACTTAGCCTGTACAGTAGGCTGTATAAAGTTGTTTTCTACCTGCTGATATATCACGAAGTATATAGCGTACACAAGCGCCGCTGAGAAATCATTGAACGCAAGCAGTAGACATATAAGCACTCCACCGATAGTTGCACCAAACATAGGTATAAGCGAAAGTAGAAATGTAATAGCGGCAGTAGGCAAGGCTAAGTTGTGAGGTATATTGAATATAAAGCTCATAATAAATACGGACGCGCCAGCAAAGAACGCACCGATACCAGAAACAGTCAACTGACCAGTAACATAACCACTCACAACCTGATACATTTTACTAGCAAGGCGCTTGTGCTGCTTGCGTTTATGGTCGGTAGCATATGTGTCCCATAGAAGGTCTAACCAACGTGGGCCCTCTACAAGCATAAGGAATGTAAGCACTAACACCAGCAACAAACCAGTGAGCAGACCTACAAGCGAGCTCACACTCGACAAGAAGTTCACGCCAATATTTGCAGCCCAAGAAGCGGCATTTGTTTTGATACTATCAAATGCTTGATTGACCTGACTCTGCATACCGTAGTGCTCTACTATATCGTGCAAGCCCTTCCACTGGCCCTGAACTTGATCGACAATAGTAGGCACCGTGCCTACAACCTTAGCCGTCTGCTCAATAACTGGCGGCACTACCAGAGACAGAAATACACCCAAGAAACCAACAACAAGTACATATGCTATAGCCGTACCGCCCACGCGACTTTTGCCAGGTAGATGATTAGCAAGCGCGCTCACAGGCCTATTGAGAGCTAGAGCCAAGAAAAATGATATGCCTAATATAAGCAGAGCCGTACGTGCACTATAAATAGCCAGTGCAGCGAGCCCCATGCCAGCAACTACCAGCCAAAATCGTATGAATGTTTTAGTGTCAATTTCTATGCGAACTTTCATAGCTTTAGTATAACTTATTTGTAGTATCCCGCCAAAAATTCATCACGAAACTTATAAAAATCACCGGTTTTTATGGATTCACGGATATCATCGACAAGTCGAACTATAAAACGCTCGTTATGTATAGTAGCCAAGGTCTTGCCCAATATTTCATCGACATTAAATAAGTGGTGCAAATATGCAGACGTATAATTTTGGCACGTATAACAGTCGCATTCACTGTCAAAAGCCGTAAAATCTTGCTTGAACTGCGCACGCGTAACATTTACGCGACCATGCCGAGTGTACAGGGCACCATTCCGCGCAACACGGGCAGGAGATACGCAATCAAATGTATCGGCACCGTTTTCAATACATGCAAATATATCATCGGGCTCGGATATACCGAGCATGTGTCGCGGTTTGTTTTCGGGCAGTTCCTCGTTCATCCAGCGTGTAATTTCGCCAATTTGCTCTTTGCGAAGCGCTCCGCCAAGGCCATAGCCATCAAAATCCATACCACCCAAAAACTTTGCACACTCACGACGCAAATCTTCGTAGTCGGCACCCTGCACGACTCCATATAATGCCTGCGGCGGCCTATGGCTACGCTCTTCATTTAGCCTCTGATGTTCCGCCAAGCTACGCTCTGCCCAGGGGTGTGTGCGTTCGCGAAGCGACTCTTCTTGATATTCACGACTATGGTGTAGTGTGGTTAACTCGTCAAAAGCAAAGGTTATATCTGCGCCTATACCATGCTGAATTTGCATCGATAGTTCGGGAGTAAACTTATGTAGCGAGCCGTCGAGATGCGACTTAAACGTCACGCCATCGTTATCTATCCAGGCAAGTTTTTCCTTTTTCTTGGTCACGTTTTCGGCGCGATCGCCAGTCATATCTACAACTTTTTTAAACCCTACACCAAGACTCATCACCTGAAATCCGCCACTATCACTAAAAGTAGGCCCCTGCCAATTTGCAAATTTCTGCACACCACCAGCAGCATCTACCACGTCGTGACCAGGCCGCAAATACAAATGATAAGCATTTACCAACATAGCCTGAGCACCGGTGCCAGACAATTGGTCAGTAGTAATAGCGCGCATAGCCGCACGAGTACCAACC